>NZ_JBIYSM020000005.1:0-119418 GCF_044759095.2 Brevibacillus soli | reverse complement strand
TTTATGCGTTCCGGAAAGTTTATTTCAGGACGCTTTCACACGGTGAAGCCCTTAAACTTTCCTACACGATAAAAAAACCACTTTCTTTTCTACAAAGAAAGTGGTGGGGTCCTTTACCGCCGCTTTTGCAGTTCGGCCAACACATCGTCCAAAGGCAGTTTTTGTTCACGCAGCAGGACCAGCAGGTGGAACAGCAAATCGGACGCTTCGTAACGCAGCTCGTCATGGCTGCGGTTCTTCGCTGCGATGATCACTTCCGCCGCTTCTTCGCCGACCTTTTTCAAGATTTTGTCGACGCCTTTTTCAAACAGGTAGGTGGTGTAAGACCCTTCCGGCCGCTCTGCTTCGCGGGAGGCAATCAACTGCTCCAGTTCGTTCAAGATGGCAAAACGGTCAGACGTCCGGGGCACTTCGTTCTCATCGGCAAGGAGCGAATCGGAGAAACAGCTGTATACCCCTTTGTGGCAGGCAGGACCGGCGGGAACGACTTTTACGACGAGAGCATCTCCGTCGCAGTCGTACTGCAGAGAGACAATCCGCTGCGTGTTGCCGGAGGTTGCGCCCTTGTGCCACAGCTCCTGGCGTGAGCGGCTCCAAAACCAGGTTTCACCCGTCTCTATCGACTTCTGAAGCGACTCCTTGTTCATGTAGGCAAGCGTCAGCACTTCCTTGCTGACTGCGTCCTGTACAACGGCCGGAATCAGTCCGTTTTCATCAAAGCGCAATTGTTCCCATGGTATCGTCATGGACGTACGACAACTCCTTTCCCCAGCAGGTAGTCTTTCACGGCTTGGATGGAGGTCTCCTCATAGTGGAAAATGGAGGCGGCCAGCGCTGCGTCCGCTTTCCCTTCTGTCAGCACCTCGTAAAAATGTTCCCGCGCTCCGGCTCCGCCTGAAGCGATGACCGGGATGCCGACCGCTTCGGAAACAGCAGCGGTCAAGTCAATTCCAAAGCCTTTTTTCTCACCGTCATCATCCATACTGGTCAAGAGGATCTCTCCCGCTCCCAGCGCTTCCGCTTCCTTCGCCCAGGCGATCACATCCCGGCCTGTCGCATTGCGTCCGCCGTGGGTGTACACTTCCCAGCGATTCTCACCCGTACGGCGCGCGTCGATGGCGACCACGATGCACTGGGAGCCGAATACCGCGGCCCCTTCTTGAATCAGTTCGGGCCGCAGGACAGCTGCCGTGTTGAGCGAGATTTTATCCGCACCGGCGCGAAGAATGCGCTTCATGTCATCCACGCTGTTGATGCCGCCGCCGACGGTGAAGGGTATGGTGATGTTGGCGGCTGTCCGCTCGATGACCTCCACCATCGTTTTGCGTCCCTCGTGAGAAGCCGAAATATCGAGAAAGACCAGCTCGTCCGCACCCTCCCTGCTGTACTTCTCCGCCAGTTCCACCGGGTCTCCCGCGTCGCGAAGTCCAAGAAACTGCACACCTTTCACCACGCGCCCGTCTTTTACATCCAGACAGGGAATAATTCGTTTTGCCAGCATCCTACACACGCTCCCTAATACGGTCCAGCGCCTCGTTTAATGGAAATGCTCCCGTGTACAGCGCCTTGCCCACAATCGCACCGGCTACGCCGTCCTTCGTGCTCTGGGCCAGTGTGAGCAAGTCAGCCAGCTTGCTGACACCGCCGGACGCGATCACTTCTTTGCCGGTCGCTTTCGCCAGCGAAACGATTTCCTCCACGTTGGGGCCGGTGAGGGTACCATCGCGGGCGATGTCCGTATAGATAAACGTTTCCGCACCGAGCGAGGCAAGCCGCTTGGCCAGCTCCTCCGCTTTTACATCGGTGGTGGTCAGCCAGCCGCGAGTCGCCACGTACCCGTTGCGGCAGTCCAGCCCGATGGCGATCTGCTTGCCGTACCGTTTCAGCACCTGCTCGGCAAATTGCATGTCCTCAATGGCAGCGGTGCCCAGAATCACCCGGGCCACTCCCGCTTCCAGATAGTCAGCGATCTGTTCAGCCGTCCGGATGCCGCCGCCTACCTGCACCGGGATGTCCACCGCCTGAGCGATTTCCTTGATGATCGCATCGTTGGCGGGCTTCCCTTCCTTGGCGCCGTCCAGATCAACCAGGTGGAGCCAGGCCGCTCCCTGTTGCACCCACTGATGGGCCATCTCCTGCGGGGAGTCCGCATACACCGTTTCCTGGGTGTAATCTCCCTGAAACAGGCGCACGCATTTGCCGCCGCGGATGTCGATCGCCGGATAGATGATAAAGCTCATGACAGGACCCCCTCACATTGTTTGGCAAAATTGCGCAGCAGCCTCATGCCGGTCTCGCCGCTTTTTTCCGGGTGGAACTGCATGCCACATACGTTGCCCCGGCCGACGATGGCGGTGACGTCCTGATGATAGTCGCTCGTCGCCAACAGCACGGAGGGGTCGGTTACCCGTACGTGATAGGAGTGGACGAAGTAGACGTAGTCGCCGTTCTGCACCCCGTCCAGCAGCGGATGCCGGCTCTGCTTTACACTCAACTGGTTCCAGCCCATGTGCGGCACCTTGTAGTCGCCGCGGAAGCGGACCGCTTCACCCGCCAGCAATTTCAATCCGGTGTGGTGTCCGTGTTCTTCGCTTCTGTCAAACAAGAGCTGCATTCCCAGACAGATGCCGAGAATGGGTCGGCCGGACTCGGCATAGGTTCGAATCGGCTGCTCCAGACCGAGCTGCCGGATATTGGCCATCGCGTCGCCAAATGCCCCTACCCCCGGTAAGATCAGCCCTGCGAAATCGGGGAGGCGCTCCGGCTGCGAGACGAATTCATAAGCGTAGCCAAGGCGCTCCAACGCCTTGCTGAGGCTGAACAGGTTGCCCATCCCGTAGTCGATGATTCCGATCATGTTACAAAACCCCTTTGGTCGAGGGAACGCCCTTCACGCGCGGATCGATCGTTGTCGCCTCGTCGAGTGCGCGCCCCAGCGCTTTGAAAATGGCTTCGATCATGTGGTGTGTATTCTGTCCATAGTGGAGAATGACGTGCAGATTGATCCGCGCCTCCAGCGCAAACTTCCAAAGAAACTCGTGCACCAGCTCGGTCGGGAACTGCCCCACCAGCGGCGACGGATAGGAAGCGCGGTACTCCAGGTGCGGTCGGTTGCTGATGTCAATCACGACCTGGGCCAGGGCGTCATCCATCGGCACAAAAGCGTTGCCGTAGCGTTTGATCCCCTTTTTGTCAGCCAGCGCTTCCCGCAGCGCCTGTCCCAGGCAGATGCCGATATCCTCGACCGTGTGGTGGTAATCCACCTCGATGTCCCCTTTTGCCTTCACGGTCAAATCAAAATGGCCATGGCGCGTAAACAGATCCAGCATATGGTCAAGAAACGGAACCCCCGAATCCTGCCGGCTGCTGCCTTCGCCGTCTACGGCGAAAGAGAGGGAAATGTCCGTCTCGCCTGTCTTGCGGTCGATCTGCGCCGCTCGTTTCACGCTGTTGATCACTTGTCTTCACGCTCCTGTTCTTCCGCTTCAAAATCACGCAATCGTTCCAAGATCGCCCGTCCGTGTGCGGTGAGTCCTTCCTGCTCGGCGATGGCGACGATTTTGCGGCCGTTCTCACGCAAATCCTGCCGGCTGTACGAAACCACGCTCGATTTTTTGATGAAATCGTCCACCGACAACGGCGAGGAGAAACGTGCCGTGCCGTTGGTGGGAATGACGTGGTTGGTGCCGGCGAAGTAGTCGCCCACCGGCTCCGAGCTGTACGGTCCGAGGAATATGGCCCCGGCGTTCTCCACCTTGGACAGATGGTCAAACGGGTTCTCGATCAGCAATTCCAAATGCTCGGGAGCGAGGCGGTTCACCACCTCGAAGCCCTCCTCCAAATTGTTTACCAGACAAATCGCACCGTAGTCGCGCAGCGATGCTTCTGCGATCTCACGGCGCGGCAGATCGGCCAACTGTCGCTCCAGTTCGCTCTTGACCGCCTCCGCCAAAGACAGGGACGGAGTGACCAGCACAGCAGCGGAAAACGGGTCGTGCTCCGCTTGTGAAAGCAGGTCTGCCGCCACGTAACGCGGGTTCGCCGCATCGTCGGCGAGAACGACGATTTCGCTCGGCCCTGCCACCATGTCAATGCTGACCAGTCCGAATACTTCCCGCTTCGCCAAAGCGACGTAGATGTTTCCCGGACCGACGATCTTGTCGACGGCCGGAATCTGCTCGGTACCATACGTAAGCGCCGCAATCGCCTGGGCCCCGCCTACCTTGTAAATCTCATTGACCCCGGCGATTTTGGCAGCGACGAGAATGGCCGGGTTTACTTTTCCGTCCGGTCCCGGAGGCGTGGTGATCACCACTTCTTTTACCCCCGCAATCTTGGCCGGAATCGCGTTCATCAGTACGCTGGAGGGATACGCTGCCGTCCCGCCCGGCACATACAGACCGACGCGTTTCAGCGGCCGAACGATCTGTCCGAGCAGCGTGCCGCTCTCCTTGGTGGTAAACCACGATTGACGAACCTGGCGTTGGTGAAAATCGTGGATGTTGGCAGCCGCTTCTTTGAGGGCCGAAATAACGTCCGGTGACACCAGCCCCTCCGCTTCCTTGTACTCCCCTTCACTGACGCGAAACGAAGTCAGCGCAACGCGGTCAAACTTCTCCGTATAGACACGCAGAGCTTGGTCGCCTTCTGCGCGTACATGCGCCAAAATTTCGCGGACCGCTTCCTGCTGTTGGCGGGTGCCGGCTTCTATATTTCGCTTGGTATCGTATTCATCGGCTTTGACCAATCGGATCACGTCTGTCACACCTCTCACCTATTCCTTCGGGATGGCCTGCAAAAATTTGTTGGCGATGTCGTCTACCGCTTCGCTTTTCATCCGGTAGCTGGCCCGATTGGCAATCAGCCGCGTCGTGATTTCACAAATATGCTCCAGCTCCACCAGACCGTTTTCCCGAAGCGTCTGGCCGGTAGAGACGATATCGACGATACGGTCCGCCAATCCGATCAGCGGAGCCAGTTCCACAGAACCGTTTAACTTGATCACTTCCACCTGCTGCCCCTGCTCACGGAAGTATCGGGACGCAATTCGCGGATATTTGGTGGCCACACGCGGCGCCTCTGTCGGTTTCCAGTCCGGTAGACCGGCTACTGTCATGCGGCAGTACCCGATCTGCAGATTGAGCAGTTCATACACGTCCCGCTCTTCCTCCAGCAGCACGTCCTTGCCCACCACTCCGACATCGGCCACTCCGTACTCCACATAGGTGGGGACATCCGTCGGCTTCGCCAGGATAAACTCCAGATGGGCGTTTTCCACCGGAATGATCAGCTTCCGGGATTCCTTCAAGTCGCTCGTGACCTGCAGACCGGCCTGCTGCAAAAAGTGGACGGACTCTTCAAAAATGCGCCCCTTTGGCATGGCAATGGTCAGTTTTTGCGGTTGATCGGAATAGCTCATCTTGACTCCTCCTGCTCGGTCAGGAATAACGCGTTGCCATCCGCTTCCGCACGGCACGCCTTCCATTCCGCCTGATCCAGAATACAACGTGTTACAACGACGATGCCTTCCTCACGCAGCCGCTGCGCCTCCTGCAGCGCTTCCCGCCGGCGTGACGGCGCGTAGCAGAGCAGCGTCCGCGGCCGCTCCTGTTCCACAGTCGCAGCCGTCACCTGCATCAGCCGGTCCATCTTGATGGCAAAACCTGTCGCCGGTGCGGGTCGTCCGAACTGTGCCAGCAGGCCGTCATACCGGCCACCTCCAACCAGCGGCGAGCCCAGATCGGCTGCATATCCTTCAAACACGATACCCGTGTAGTAGTTCAAGTTGCTGATCAGGTTGAAATCGAGCAGCAAGTACTCGGTTACACCGTACGCTTCCAGAGCTTCCCATAGCGAGGCGATAGTCTCAACGGCCTTGCGGGCTTTCCCGTTGATCGTAAGCTCGCGGGCTTCGGCGATTTTGCCTTTTCCTCCCCGCAGACGCAGCAGCGCGTGCAGGCGCCTCTTTGCTTCTTCAGCAATGTCAAGCTGATCGGCCAATTGACGGTAGCCGACGAAGTCCCGCTCGTAGAGATAGCGGCGAAACTGAGCCTGCGCCTCCGTCTCCGGCACGATTTCCTCCAGCAGGCCGTCAATGAAATCAACATGCCCGATGGCGATGCGGAAAGTGGAAACCTCTGCCGCCTGCAGACAGAATACAGCCAGTGCGATCGCCTCAGCATCAGCGTCTACGGTCGCATCCCCGATCAGTTCTATCCCTGTCTGGAAAAACTCGGCATTGCGGCCCGCCTCCTTTTCCTGGGCACGGAACACGTTTGCCTGGTAAAACAGCCGGATGGGCAGTGACACATCTTTATATAAAGAAGAAACCACACGGGCAATCGGTGTCGTCATGTCGGGACGCAGCACGACCGTATGCCCCTGCTTGTCAAGGAGTTTGAACATCCGATCCGTCAAAGTGGCGCTGGCTGCACCAACCGTGTCATAGTACTCCAGCGAGGGGGTACAGATTTCATCGTATCCCCATTGCTCAATGCAACGGCGCAGCGCAAGCTCCAAATGCCGTTGTTTCGCCAGTGATTCCGGCAATATGTCCCGCATCCCCAGCGGTTTTTCAAATCCCAACGGCTTCGACATTGCTCTTCCCTCCAAATGCTTTACTCTGCTAATATGCTAATAAACTAAAGCGTTATGTAGAAGAGTATCACGGAAACCGGATACGGTCAACCGGAAGCGAAATAGTCGAACTATTTTTACATACCCACCCGGCGACAGCTAACGCTGGTGTCGGCTGGGGCCCCGAACCCTTTCCTTGTGGCTGTATTCGATGTCCCAATGTTATTAATTCTCATATACTAAAACAAAAAGGCTCGCCGATCTATTCGGCGGAGCCTGCCTCCCTGATAATCTGCATGGGGTTTCCCCCGACAAATGCGCCGGCCGGAACGTCCTTATGCACAACCGTTCCCGCTGCTACCACGGCACCCTCGCCGATCGTCACGCCCGGCAAAATGGTAGAGTTTGCCCCTATCAGTACACGATCCCCGATACGCACCTCCCCCAGCCGGTATTCATCCACCAGGTACTCGTGGGCCAGGATGGTGGTGTTGTAGCCGATGACGCAGTTTCGACCGATTTTGATCAACTCGGGAAACATGATATCCATCATCACCATCAGCGCCACTGCCGTCTGTTCTCCCACTTCCATGCGCAGAAAAGTGCGATACAGCCAGTTTTTCCAAGAGAGAAACGGCGTATAGCGGGCAATTTGTATCACAGCAAAATTTTTCACCACTTTCCAAAAGCTCACCGTTTGATACAGCTGCCACAACGGATTGGCGCCGTTCACGGAATAACGTCTGGTCTGCCTCATCTGCTCGTCTGCTCCTTCTTGTCAGCCGTCTAGAGATCGGAATCGCTGTCTTCCAGGATGGCGTCCATCTGCTTTTTGGAAAAGTGAACGGCGGCATTGTAGCCCATTCGTTTCAGGCGGAAGTTCATCGCGGCCACTTCGATAATGACAGCCAGGTTGCGGCCGGGACGAACAGGCACGGTTATCACCGGGATCTCCGTATCCATGATTTTAATCCGCTCTTCGTCCAATCCCAGTCGCTCGTACTGCTTGTGCGGCTCCCACAGCTCCAGCTGGACCACCATGGCAATGTTTTTCACGTTGCGTACCGCCCCTGCGCCAAACATGGTCATGACGTTGATGATCCCGACACCGCGGATCTCCAGCAGATGTTGAATCAGTTCCGGCGCACTGCCTACCAGCTGTCCGCCCTGTGTCTGCCTGATTTCCACAGCATCGTCCGCAACCAACCGGTGTCCGCGCTTTACAAGCTCCAAAGCCGCTTCGCTTTTCCCGATACCGCTCGATCCCATGATGAGGACGCCTACCCCGTAAATGTCTGTCAGTACGCCGTGAATCGTGGTAGTCGGTGCCAGCCGGTTCTCCAGGTAGTTGGTCAGCTTGCTCACCAGCGAGGTTGTCGCAAGCGGCGACTGCAGGACTGGTACGGAACGTTCATTGGAGATCGCCAGCACCTCGTCGGGCACGGTTTGATTCCGTGCCACACAGAAGCACGGCGTCCGTTCGTGCATGAGAAACCTCATCCGTTCCAGTCGTTCTTCGCGGCTCAACGTTTCAAAAAAATGGATCTCCGTCAGCCCTAACAATTGGATCCGCTCTTCCGGATAGTAGGAATAGTATCCAGCCAGCTGGAGGCCTGGTCTGCTCAGATCCGTTACGGTAATTTCCCGGCCCAATCCTTCTTCACCGCTCAGGACTTTCATTTGAAAATGTTCCACGAGATGACTTACTTTTGTTTTGCGCAAGCGTTTCTTCCTCCCCCAGCGGTCATGTTCAAGTCCGTTTTTTCAAACTACTTCCATTGTAGCGAACAGACGCCTGCGGAGACAACCTGTCCTCTCAACTGCGCCGCTTCGAATATCCCTACCTTTTTTTTTGTAATTACAGTAAGATAGAATTAGTTTGATTTCTAACAATTTCATCAATTATTGAAACGTTCCCGTGACAGAAATACATTGCTGACGTTATCTTCTTCGTGTAGAAAGAGGGGGAACACCATTTTGGACTTGCTTCTCAACTTCATCCTGATTGATGTACCGGAAGCGTTCATCGTCCTGGCCCTTGGGCTGGCTGTGTTCAACGTTTCCATCCTTCCCATGCTGAAACGAGGGCTATTGTTTAGCGTACTGTTCGGCATAGGCAGTTTTTTACTGACCACCTTTCAAGTCACGTATGAATTCAAGATTCTTGCCCTGTTCACCTATATGAATCTGCTCGTCACCCTATTGTTTCAAAAACGTGCCTTGCAGACAGTGATTATCAGTGCGAGCAGCTTCGGGTGCATTATGCTGGCAGAATCCTTTATCATCACATTCTTTAATCTATTCTCCATCAATCTGGAACAAATATTGAACAACCGATTGTATTTATACTCGGCCGTATGGCTTTACCTTCTGACCTTGCTCGGACTTACATACGTTTTGCGCCGCAATCGCTTCGACTTGCAAAAATTATTGCCCGAAACAAAGACAAACCAATATCTCTCGATGCTCATCGTAGTAGGAGCAATTGAGTTTCTCCTCATTTTGACAATCAGCACCCGACTCTTTCTGGCGAAATCAAACTCGATGGATATGTTCCTGCTCGAAAATGTGCCTCTGTTATTATGGCTGATCCTCGCTCTGTTCATTATCATGATCTGGCTGTTTCGAGTCTATTTGCAGTTGACGATTCACCGGGTTGAAGCAGAGACAGAGACTCCTTATTTGCAGAACATCCAGGACCTGGTAACGGCCATCCGCTCCATCAAGCATGATGCCGTGAATCACTATACCGCAATCGATGGTTTCCTGAAAAAGAAAATGTATGACCATGCAACGGATTACGTCAAAATGCTGTTGGAAGAGGCAACCAACATCGTACAAGTGGTGGAAGGAGTGAACAGCCCAGCCGTTTCTGCTCTGCTCCATTCCAAAATGGCCATCTGTGTCGCCAATCACATCTCCTTCTCCATTGAAATCGAATCCGAGTCGCAGTTTTCGTTTATCAAAACCAATGACTTCATTAAAGTACTGGGAAATCTGCTGGACAACGCCATTCGGGCAACCCTTCACGAGCCGGACAGCAACCGTTACATACGATTGCAGTGGACACAGGATAACCAGGTAGAATCACTCATCATCGAAAACAGCGGTCCTACTATTCCTCCCGATAAACTGGAAGAAATATTTGATTTGAGGTACACCACCAAAACCAATGGAGAAGGGGGTGTCGGATTGGCCGTTGTAAAAAAAGTGATCTCAAAATACAACGGGAACATCTACGTTGAATCAAAAGATGGCGTCACTCGTTTTCGCATCGTCTTTTCGATTTAAAATCGCAAGGAGGTCGTCATCATGAGTTGGGCTGAGAAGTTGTCCATCCGCATTGCCAGAAAAATCGTACCTGCAGGAGATTCTTACACAGTCGGACAAGTTTCCCACGGGATTGAGATTTTTTTATGGCAGGTGCTTGGCGCCGTTTCCTTGATTGCCATTTCCACACTGTTCGATTGTGTCGTGGAAGCAATTACGGTTTCCGGGATCTATATGCTGTTGCGCAATTTTACAGGCGGCGTACATTTCAAGGGTGCTCTGGCCTGCTTCATCACCGGAAATGTTCTCATGCTGGCAGCGGCGCTGTTGGCAAAACAGCTCCCGGCTGATCATGGCTGGTTCTCCTTCTGGTTTGTCCTCTCTTCAACGGTTCTTTCTTTTTGGATAAACCTTCGATACGCTCCGGCCCCGCATACCTATGTGCAGATCGATGAACACATTCGTAGAAGAAATAGAAAAACCATTCTATTAATCCTAATTGCCGGTTGCGCAATCTCCCAAATTCTGGTATATTTTGACTATAAACAACTAGGCCATGCGTACAGTATTGCCGTATTGCTTCAATCGTTACTGCTCCACCCTTTGGCCTACCGGGCGATGGAGCAATACGAAAAATCATTTTCAAGAAAGGGTTGATTGAAAATGTTGAAGAAGTTAGCGGTCTTGTCTTGCGGGTTCTTTGCCATGCTGTCTTCCATGAACCTTGCCGGTATTATGTGTATCTCCAACCTCCACGAACCGAAACCGCCTCATATGCGCGGCGAATAACATGATAGCTAGAAAAAATGACCACTCCTCATCGGGTGGTCATTTTTTCTGTCTTCTACCCTTTCTTCTTTTTTCTGACAACCCAATCAATCAACCAACTGAATAGACTCATGGCAGCTGCCGCTAGAATAATCGTGCCCAAAGAGGCGGGCCATGCTCCCAGTTCAAAGCCGTCAATCAGGTAAGCCGTCAGGACAAATGTCACGGCGTTTACCACAAACCAAAACAATCCCAGGGTCATAAATCGAAGCGGCAGGGTGAGAAACATCAAGACCGGTCGAATCAAGCTGTTTACCAGCCCCAGGATAAATGCGGCGAGAACCGCCACAGAAAAATTCTCCACCTGAACCGATTCAAACCAACTGCTGATCAACAACAGGGCCGCTCCATTCAACAGAAGCTTGACAACCCAGCGAATCATCCTGTCCCCCCCTAGGAAACGCCTTGCATTTCTCTTTCCCACTGCTCGAAGAATTGCACCATAAAGCGGTGACGTTCCGCGGCAATGCTTTGTGCCGTTGCAGTCATCAACTTGTCTTTGCAGCGGCTTAGTTTCATTGCAAACTCCCTGAACGGTGTATGCTGCTCCGGATCGTCGGTGTGGATCGGCTGACCGATTACACCGGAATAGGTGAAGGCCCGGGCAACGCCGATCGCCCCGATGGAATCCAGTTTGTCTGCGTCAAACAGGATTTGCTCTTCCCTTGTCGTCGGCGGGTTGTTTTTACGGAAGCGGTGGGTCAGAATGGCTTTTTGCACGACGGCGATCAATTCGGTCGGATATCCTTCCGCTTGAAGCAGGACTTCAGCCTCCCGCGCGCTGATTTCCGCATGGCACTGCTTCGTCTGCCGCTCTTCCGCCCTTCCGATGTCATGCAGGAGAGCAGCCAGCCGCAGCACCTGCATGTCGGCTCCCTCCTCTCTCCCGATGCGCTCGCACAGGGACATGACTCTCAGATTGTGCTGCCAGTCATGGGCAGGATCCTGCCCGTCGAAATATCTCTTTGCTTTCTCCACCAGCTGCTCCGGGAGCGCTTCCAGTGCCAAAGCCGCGTAATCCATCTCCCATCCGCCTTCCGTTTTTAAATGGTTCTTTATTTGGAAACCAGCTGGTCCAGCTTGGCCAGCGTACGCGCACGATCCCGTTCCAAAATCGGCCCGAGGAACTGACCGGTGTAGGAGCCTTCCACTTTCACGACCTCTTCCGGCGTTCCGGTGGCGACAATTTCCCCTCCGCGCGTCCCGCCCTCCGGACCGAGGTCGATAATGTAGTCGACTGTCTTGATCACGTCCAGATTGTGCTCTATGACCAGTACCGTATCCCCGTTCTCCACGAGGCGCTGCAGCACTTTCAACAAACGGTCGATGTCATCGGTATGCAGACCGGTCGTCGGCTCGTCGAGGATGTACAGCGTTCGTCCCGAACTGCGGCGGTACAGCTCGGAAGCCAGCTTCACGCGCTGTGCTTCGCCTCCTGACAGAGTTGTCGCCGGCTGACCCAGCTTCATGTAGCCGAGACCGACATCGACCAGCGTCTGCAGCTTCCGCTCAATTCTCGGCAGGTTCCGGAAGTACTCCAGGGCGTCTTCAATCGTCATTTCCAGCACATCGGCAATGTTTTTGCCCTTGTACTTCACTTCCAGTGTCTCCCGATTGTAGCGCTTCCCGTGGCAAATCTCGCACGGTACGTACACGTCAGGGAGGAAGTGCATCTCGATCTTGATGATCCCGTCGCCGCTGCAAGCTTCACATCGCCCCCCTTTGACGTTGAAGCTGAAGCGCCCCTTTTTGTACCCGCGCACTTTCGCCTCGTTCGTAGACGCAAACAGGTCGCGGATGTCGTCAAAGACACCGGTGTAGGTAGCCGGGTTGGAGCGCGGGGTGCGCCCGATCGGCGACTGGTCGATGTCGATCACCTTGTCCAGATGCTCCAGTCCGGTGATACGGCGGTGTTCACCCGGTTTGGCCTTGGCTCCGTTCAGTTCGCGGGCCAGCGCCTTGTGCAGGATTTCGTTGATCAGCGTACTTTTACCCGAACCGGACACACCGGTCACGGCCGTAAACAGCCCCAACGGTACTTTTACGGTGACGTTTTTCAGGTTGTTTTCCTTCGCCCCTTCGATGGTGACCCACTTGCCGTTTGGTTTGCGCCGCTCCAGCGGAACGGGGATGAACTTGCGCCCGCTCAGGTAGGCACCTGTGAGCGAGTTCGGATTCTTCATCACTTCTTCCGGGGTACCGGCGGCCACGATCTGCCCGCCGTGAATGCCTGCACCCGGACCGATATCGATGATGTAGTCGCAGGCGAGCATCGTATCCTCGTCGTGCTCCACCACAATCAGGGTATTGCCCAGCTTGGTCATGTGCTCCAGGGTTTTGATCAGGCGGGCGTTGTCCCGCTGATGCAGACCGATACTCGGCTCGTCCAGGATGTACAGGACGCCCATCAGACTGGAGCCGATTTGCGTAGCCAGGCGGATCCGCTGCGCTTCGCCGCCTGACAGGGTACCGGCCGCACGGCTAAGGGTCAGATAATCCAAGCCTACGTCAATCAGGAAATGAAGACGGGATTTGATTTCTTTGAGAATCAGATTCGCGATCTTCGTCTCTTTTTCATTCAGCTCCAAACTGTCGACAAACTGGTATGCATCCGTGATCGACAGATCCGTCAGGTCCGAAATGCTGCGACCGCCTACCCGCACAGCCAGGCTTTCCTGACGAAGACGCTGCCCTTTGCAGACCGGGCACGGCTTCTGGCTCATGTAGCCTTCAATCTGCTCGCGAATATAGTCGGAGCTGGTCTCAACGTGACGACGCTGCAGGTTGGGAATCACTCCTTCAAAGGGAACGATCGCTTCCCGCACCTGGCCGAATTCGTTTTCATACCGGAACTGGATCTTTTCGTCCCGGCTACCATACATGAGAATCTGCACCTGTTCCGGCGGCAGCTCTTCGTACGGGATGTCCATACGGATCCCGAAGTGTCGGCAGGCCGACTCCAGCAGCTGCTGATAGTAGGTGGAGGACTTCGGCTCCCACGCCTCAATCGCTCCGTCCGAGAGCGTTTTGGTCACGTCCGGCACTACCAGATCAGCGTCGACCTCCAGTTTGATTCCCAGACCGTCGCACTCGGGGCAAGCTCCGTACGGGCTGTTAAAGGAAAAGATCCGCGGTTCCAGCTCGCCGATGGAAAAGCCGCAGATCGGGCAGGCGTGCTTCTCGCTGAAGAGAAGCTCCTCCTGCTCCATCACGTCGACGATCACCTTGCCGTCAGCAAGTCGCAACGCTGTTTCCAGCGAGTCCGCAAGACGTGTGGTTACGTCGGGCTTAACCACGATCCGGTCAACAACGACTTCAATGCTGTGCTTTTTGTTCTTCTCCAGCTTGATCTCTTCCGACAGGTCTCGTATCTCCCCGTCGACTCGAACCCGCACATAGCCTTGTTTGCGGATGTCCTCCAGCAGCTTGGCATGCTCTCCTTTGCGTCCCTGTACGAGCGGAGCGAGAATTTGCAATCGGGTGCGCTCCGGATATTCCATGACGCGATCCACCATCTGCTCGATAGTCTGCGACTGAATTTCTATGCCGTGCTCGGGGCATACCGCTTTTCCTACACGCGCATAAAGCAGACGCAGGTAGTCGTAAATTTCCGTTACCGTCCCCACAGTGGAACGAGGGTTGCGGCTGGTCGTCTTCTGATCGATGGATATGGCCGGCGACAAACCTTCGATGGAATCCACGTCCGGCTTGTCCATTTGCCCCAGGAACTGGCGGGCGTAGGCAGAAAGAGACTCCACATAGCGCCGCTGTCCCTCGGCGTAGATCGTATCAAACGCGAGTGACGATTTTCCCGAACCGGACAAGCCCGTCAGCACGACGAACTTGTCGCGCGGGATGACCACGTCGACATTTTTCAGGTTATGGGCGCGAGCGCCTTTTACCACGATGTGTTCCAATGGCATGAAAATATCAACCCTTCTTTATAGCTCAGCCTTCAGCTCGAGTATCAGGTCGCGCAGCTCGGCTGCACGTTCAAACATGAGATTGCGCGCCGCTTCCTTCATCTCTTCTTCCATCCGCTCAATGACCAGGAGGCGGTCCTTCTTCGGCATCTTCTTAAACTCCGCATGCGGCAGGTAGTCCGCCTTCTCCTCCGCCGCCCGAGTGGCCTCGATGACTTCGCGAACCGCTTTTTTCACCGTTTGCGGCGTAATGCCGTGTTTTTCGTTGTAGGCCAACTGGATGGAGCGGCGGCGCTCTGTCTCGCGAATGGCAGCTTTCATGGAATCGGTCATCTTGTCGGCATACATGATGACGCGCCCTTCGGCGTTGCGCGCGGCACGCCCAATCGTCTGGATGAGGGAACGCTCGTTGCGCAGGAACCCTTCCTTGTCCGCGTCGAGAATGGCGACCAGCGATACCTCCGGCAGGTCCAAGCCCTCTCGCAGCAGGTTGATCCCAATCAGAACGTCAAACTCCCCCAGCCGCAGGGAACGCAAAATCTGCATGCGCTCGATGGTTTTGATGTCGGAGTGCAGGTAGCGTACCTTGATGCCGATCTCTTTCAGGTAATCGGTCAAATCCTCCGCCATCTTTTTGGTGAGTGTCGTCACCAGGACGCGCTCATTCTTGGCAATCGTGGCCTGAATCTCGCCGATCAAATCATCGATCTGCCCTTTGATCGGGCGAACGGAAATGGTCGGGTCGACCAGACCGGTCGGACGGATCACCTGCTGCACCACTTGCGGACAGTGTTCCAGTTCATACGGGCCGGGCGTTGCAGAAATGTATATCGCCTGCTTAACCTTTTGCTCAAATTCCTCAAACTTCAACGGACGGTTATCCCGCGCAGATGGCAGACGGAAGCCGTGCTCCACAAGAACGTCCTTGCGGGCACGGTCGCCATTGTACATTCCGCGAATTTGCGGCAATGTCATGTGCGACTCGTCGATCACCACCAAAAAATCATCGGGGAAGTAATCGAGCAGGGTATAGGGCGCATGGCCGGGCGGCAATCCGGTAAGGTGACGGGAATAGTTTTCAATGCCGGAGCAGAAGCCCATCTCCATCATCATTTCGATGTCGTAGCGGGTACGCTGCTCCAACCGCTGCGCTTCCAGCAGTTTGCCCGCTTCCCGCAGCTCCGCCAGCCTCTCTTCCAGCTCAGCCTGGATGCTTTGGATGGCCCGTTTCATCTTCTCTTCGCGGGTGACGTAGTGGGATGCCGGAAAAATCGCCACGTGGTCCCGCTGCCCCAGGATCTCACCGGTCAGCACGTCGATCTCTGTAATGCGCTCAATCTCGTCGCCGAAAAATTCCACACGGATCGCCTGTTCGCTGTGGGACGCAGGAAAAATCTCCACTACGTCTCCGCGCACGCGAAAGGTACCGCGGGTAAAATTGATGTCGTTGCGGTCGTACTGGATATCGACCAGACGGTGCAGGATTTCATCCCTGCTTCTCTCCATGCCAACGCGCAGGGAAAGCAGGAGCTCCCGGTACTCTTCGGGAGAACCCAAACCGTATATGCAGGAAACGGAGGCGACAATAATCACGTCGCGGCGCTCAAACAAGGCGCTGGTGGCAGAGTGCCGCAGCTTGTCGATCTCCTCGTTGATGCTCGCATCCTTTTCGATGTACGTATCTGATTGCGGAATGTACGCTTCCGGCTGATAATAATCGTAGTAGCTGACGAAGTACTCAACGGCATTGTTGGGGAAAAATTCCTTGAACTCGGCTGCCAGCTGGGCTGCCAGCGTCTTGTTGTGGGCGATGACAAGCGTCGGCTTGTTCACCTGGGCGATCACCTGGGCAGCCGTGAAGGTTTTTCCCGTGCCGGTCGCTCCGAGCAGCGTCTGGTGCCGCTTGTTCGCTTTGACGCCCGCTACCAGTTCAGCAATGGCAGTCGGCTGGTCACCGGACGGCTGATACTCGGATACCAATTGAAAACGATCCATTCCACCGTTCATCTCCTTGTATCACTATCACTCCCATTATAACACAAACTTTTCAAAAATAAGCCAGCGATTCGAACAAATGTTTGTCTATTGCACTTCCGCCGTATTGCCGATAAAAGGAACGTAGCCTGCGACCACAGGGAGGTACCCACAATGGCATCATCCGTGAACAATACCAACAGCATTCCCGCTCATTTAAGCTATAAGAATAAAAGAGAGTTCTCTTCCGAACTGGATCAGAACGCTTTCATGAAGTTGATGCTGGAACAGCTGAAACACCAGGATCCGATGTCTCCGATGGACAACTCTCAGTTCATCCAGCAGACGTCGATGATGACCATGGTGGAAAAACTGACCCGCATGGCCAGCTTGATGGAAGAATCAAACAGCAGCCTGCTGAGCGTGCGCCAATACGAGGATTTGATCGGCAAGACCGCCTCCTACGAAAAGGAGACGATGGACGAACTGACCGGTGAGGTTACCCGTGAACAGAAGGAAGGCGTGATCCAGTCCGTCAAGATGGAAAAAGGCAGAATCTACTTCCAGATCGGCGAGGATGCGCTGATCCCACGTGACAAAATTGATGGCATCGAGTCCAAAGGACCGTCCGGCGACAATCTGATGGACAACGCGCTGAAATACGCCCAGATGATCGGCTATCGCGTTACCTATCTGGAAAAAGCCACAAACACGGACGGCAGTACCGCCGATCATGAGAAAAACGGCGTGATTCAATCCGTCAGCATGAAAAACGGCCTGGTAGAGTTGATCCTGGAAGACAACAAAAAGTTGAAGCTGAGCGAGATTATCGGCTTCGAGGCACCGGGGACATAACCAAACAAGAAAACCCACCCGGCATTAGCTATCCTCAACCCACTCGGCGTTATCGCTGAGCCGAGTGGGGTCCCTTTCTTCGCCGGGCGGGGCCCCGAACACTTTTCTAGCGGCTGTATGGGATGTCCAAATTTATAAATTCTTATACACCTAGTAAAGCCTGCTTGATTTTCAGATCAAGCAGGCTTCTTCTTTCCCACATCGTTTACGCGCCGATATTCAATTTCTCCAGCTTCTGCTTCAACAGCTGAACGATGCTGGACTTCTGCAAATCCACATAGACCCGCGTGAATGCGTCCGGCACCACGATGATGCCAAGCTGATGATGGTTTCCTGCGTACACGGCGCACTGGACGAATTTCAATTCGCCGCCATGTGTGAGTACCTCCATCTTGCAGAAAGCCGGATTGGCTTGCATCGCCGGGTACAGCTCTTCCTTGCTGCGGACGGACAATCCGTTCACCTTGACGACAATCTCACCGGGCAAAAGGCCGATTTCTTCCGCGGGTGTCCCCGGAATCACAGCCATGATCTTGACGCCAGCCGGAGTCTGGATAAAGTAAGGCGGCTGCTGGCGTTCCTGCCACTGGCTCAACCAGAACAACCCTTCATGACCGATCAGGGCGAACAACGCCGCCAGCACAACGAGCGGCGGAAGCAGTACGGCCGCGTACGTGAGCGCGAGGAGCACAACCGCGTACCATGCCAGCTGCTTGGCGATATGGCGGGTTTTGCGCTTCGGAGTCAGCGTCTGGGTCAAGTCGGAAAAGCCTGTGACGGTGGGCAAAAGCAGCAGTCCAAAGGTTAAGCCCTCAGCGGCAAAGAACGGCCAGCCTGGAAAAAGTGTCCCCGAAAAACCGCCGCCCGGGGCGGTCTCCACCAGCACCGCCAACGGTGTCAGCCAAAAGGAGTGAAGCAGGTAGGCGCCGACGATGCGGCCGCGTTTGCCTTCCACAAACAGCGGAGATGCGTCCCGACCGGCATTCCAACGAATCAGCCAGGCTTCAATCAAATGCATCACCGCGACCAGGGCCAGCAAAGGAACAGGCTTCGCCTGCAGCAGCCAGCTCCAAACCGTACCAATTCCTGCCACCTGCGTTACACCGGGTGCAAGTTGCGCCAAACCGTGCAGGAGAGCAAGTATGCCTGCCGCGTAAGCAAAGCAGAGGAAGCGCAGGTTTACCAGCGCGAGGCAGACGGCGATCCCCCACAAAAGCCACAAGTCCTGGACTTGAATCACGACGCCCAGTGCTATAGCCAGAACGGAGACGGCCAGCCCCCCTGCCGCTCCCATGCCGAGCGAACGCAGTGTTTGCAGCAAAGGGGACTGAATCCGAACGGCAAACAGCTGTCGTTCCAAATTCATCTGTCTGCGGTAATGCAGATATATGAAAAGCACAAAGACATAGAGCAACGGATTGAGAAAAAAACGGCCAAAACCGTACAAGATAGTGAGAAACAGTTCTCCATTGAACGCCAATTGCATCACCCCGGGAAAAAAAGAACCACGGTAGTCTTTATTGAGACTGCCGTGGTTACCATTTCTACAACCTGCAGGGGATTCCCTGCCTGGCTCGGTTGGTTTATTTTACTTTTGCCTGCTGCACGACGACTTCCAACGCTTTTTGCAGCTGCAAGTCATTCTTCGGATCGCGAATTTTTTCCCGGAGACTGTCCTCCATCGCCGCCCTCGTTGCCTGGTCGACCTTTCCGGTTTGCGGAAGCTTCTTCGCCGCCTGGAATCGCTTGACGGCCGCTTCCGTTTTTTCATCAAAGTAACCGTCGTTTCGATCGGGATTGATGCCCAACCCTTCCAGAATCAACTGCAGATTTTTCACTTCGCTGCCTGCCATATCTCGGGCCAGCTCCTTGTCTGCGGGCAGTTGGGCGGCATTGAAGTAAGCCGGCTGTTCCACTTTTACGTCAGGCTCGATGCCCTTTTGATGGACCCATTCACCTTTTGGCGTCAGCCACTTGGCGATGGTCAGCTTCAGCTGGCTCTTGTCATCCATCTCCATGGTGCTTTGGACGGTGCCTTTTCCGAAGGTTTTCGTACCAACCAGCTTGTATCCGCCGCTGTCTCGCAAAGCGCCGGCGAGAATTTCGGAAGCGCTCGCGCTGCCATCGTTGATCAGGACAACAATCGGATACGGTTTGGCCGCTTCCGTGGTAGAACGGAATTCTTCCTGCTCACGGGACTGAGAGCCGTAGACGATTTTGACAATCAGGCCTTTTTTCGGAACGAGAATCTCGCCGATCTCCTTGACGGCCAGCAGATATCCTCCCGGGTTGCCGCGGACGTCGATAATCAGGCCGCCGATTCCCTGTTTCTCCAGGTTGGCCAGCTGATCCTTGAAATGCGCTGCCGTCTCCGATGAGAATTGGGAAATCTCAATTTTCCCCACATTGACGCCATCCTTCTTGATAATTTCACTCCGAACCGTTTCAATCGGGATATCGTCGCGAATGCAAGTGACGGTCATCGGCTCCGCGATGCCGGGACGCATGATTTTCAAGACGGCCTTGGTTCCTTTGGGACCGCGAATCTTCATCACAGCCTGATGAACGTCCAATCCATCCAGGGACTCGCCGTTTACGCTGAGGATTTGGTCGTTGGGCCGCAAGCCCGCACGCTCCGCCGGGGAGTCCTTAAACGGAGAAACGATGGTAATCCGACCATTTTGCAAAGTGACTTCCGCACCGATCCCCTGGAAGGTGGAGTGAAGCGTCGAGTTAAATTCCTCGGCAGACGTCGGATCCATGTAATCGCTGTAGGGATCCTCCAGCGAACCGACCATGCCGTCAATCGCCCCTTCGATCAACTGATCGTTGGAAACGTTCTGAATGTATTCTTTTTTAATTGCCGAAAACGCTTCATACAGTTTGTGAAACTCCTGCGGGTACTCATCCTTGCTCCCCGGGGAAAACAGCTGCTTGGCAGCTGCGGTGACAGCCCCTGCCGGACCGCTGTCCGCTGCCGGTTTCATCATTGCCATCGTGAGAAAGCTGCTGGCAATCATGGAGACAAGCACGATCGCAAGCACGGAACGTCCATTCCATTTCATTGTCATGACACCATCCTTTGTGCTCCCGGTGGAAAACATATGCAGCTAGTGTATGCAAACCTGGAACACAATATTTGCCTGGTCTGCCTATCGAAGGAACGGCGCTGGATTGACGGCGACGTCGTTGCGATACACGGTAAAGTGCAGGTGATTGCCCGTAGAACGGCCCGTAGAGCCAACTTCGGCGATTTTCTGGCCACGCTTGACGGCTTGTCCCACTTTCACTTTGATGCCGCCCTCGCGGATGTGCGCGTAGAGCGTGGTAATCTCCTGGTTGTGCTTGATCATTACCGTGTTTCCGAAGCCTCTGTTGTAGCCGGCGAAAATGACGATGCCGTCCTCTGCCGCCAAAATTGGCGTTCCTTTCGGCGCAGCCATGTCTAATCCATTATGCCCAGCTGAACGTCCCGTAAACGGGTCGCGGCGCATGCCAAAGCCGGATGTAAAACGGAAGCTGCCCTCCGCAATCGGCAAGCCCAGCTTGCCTCCGCGGTATTTGCTTACACTTTCCAAACGTGACTTCTCCGCGACCTTGGCCGCTTCCTGCTGAGCCAATGCAATCAGTTTTTGTTCTTCTTCTTCTTCGATCTCGTGCAGCTGATTTTCCTGCTCCTGCAGTTCCGCCTTTACAACGGTGCTGCGCTTAAACTGCTGATCGAGCTGCTCCTTGAGGTTTTCCGCCTCGGCATACATGTTGGCAAAAACCTTCAGCTGATGCTCGATCTCTTGTTTCTTCTTGGCGATCAGTTCTTTGTCGCGGATATTGTCCTCCAGGATTCGCGTATCCTGCTCCAAAATCAGCTGCAGACCCTGCATGCGGGTGAGAAAATCGCCGAAGCTGGACGAACCCATCAAGACCTCTACATAGGAAATGGAGCCGCGTTCGTACATCGATTTCACGCGGGTTTTCAAGAGACTTTCCCGCTTCGCCACGCGTTCTTCCGCCTGATCGAGCTGGTCCTGGGCTTCGGCCGCTTTCAGCTTGGTATCCTCCATCTGCCCTTCAAGCTTGTCCAATTTTTTCTGGGTTTCGTTGCGGCGAAGGTCTATCGCCATCAGTTCGTTTTCCAGATCGGCCCGCTGCCGCTTAATGGAGGAAATTTTGTTCTCAATCGCTTTGATTTGCTGCTGCTGCGCCTTTTTCTGTCTCTTGATTTCGGCCAGCTCTCGGTTAATCTTCTCTAGGGACGCTTTACTTGCTGCCCAACCGACCGTCGTGGGTGCCACGGTTCCAGCCAACAGGCTGGTAAGCAAAACGGATAGCAGGATTTTCTTCCTCATACGACTCCTCCCTAGTTCTTCTCTATACTTTCAGGAATCGGCGAACCGACACAAGACTTCCCCAAATGCCAATGAACGCGCCGATGGCGATCAAGGTAAGCGCCACCTGGTTCGCAAGCGGGAACAGCGGCAACAGTTTGAACAGCTGCGCAGTTGGCAAGCTTGCGTTGATTGCGTCCAGCAAATAGTGGTAACTGATACCCAACAGCACGATCGGGATCACTGCGCCAATGACGCCCATCATCAGCCCTTCCACGAAGTACGGCCAACGGATGAACCAGTTGGTCGCTCCCACCAGCTTCATGATCTCGATCTCCCGGCGACGGGCGACGATTGTCAGCTTGATCGTGTTGGCAATCAAAAACATGGCGGTAAAGCCGAGGCCGAGGATAAAGGCGATACCCACGTTGCGAATCGTGCCGGTCCAGGCGAACAGTTTTTCAACCGTGCCTTCGCCGTAGTTCACCTTGTTCACGAATTCTATCGTCTTGATTTGCTTGGCAACGGCTGCGGTATCCTGCGGAAGCTTGGTTTTCACCACAAACATGTCGGGCAGCGGGTTGTCCTCTTCCAGCCCCTCAAACAGTTTCGCCTGTTCTCCCAAGCTTTCTTTAAACTGTTTCAAGCCCTCATCCTTGGGAATAAACACAACACTTTCCACTTTGGGAATCGCCCGAATGTTATGTTCTACTTGTTGAATGTTATCCTTGTTTGCCAGCACGTCCAGGAAGACACGGATTTCCACCTGCTTTTCGACTGACTGGGCAAAATGGTTGACGTTTAACGCAAGGATGAGAAACACACCCAAAATCAACAGGGTAATGGCTACGGCGCTGATGGAAGCAAAGGTCATCCAACCGTTCCGACCGAGGTTTTTCACCCCTTCGCGGACATGGCGCCCAAGCGTTCTAATCTTCATAACCGTATTCCCCTCTCTGCTCGTCACGGACAATCTGTCCCGCTTCGATGGCGACTACCCGTTTTCTCATCGTGTTGACAATCTCGCGGTTATGTGTGGCCATGACCACCGTGGTTCCCCGCTGGTTAATCTCCTCAAACAGCTTCATGATTTCCCACGAGGTTTCCGGATCGAGGTTTCCGGTAGGTTCGTCAGCAATAATAATGCCTGGGTTGTTCACCAGCGCCCTTGCCAGCGCCACCCGCTGCTGCTCGCCTCCGGACAGCTCGCTCGGCAGCATTTTTGCCTTGTGCTTTAATTTGACCAGCCCCAATACGTCCATAACGCGGGGCTTAATCAGCTTGGTCGGTGTTTCGATTACTTCCATGGCGAACGCCACATTTTCGTAAACGGTAAGCGTCGGCAGCAGCTTGAAGTCCTGGAACACGACGCCGATGCTCCGGCGCACGAGCGGAATCTGTCTTTCCTTAATGCGGCTGACGTTGAAACCGCCAAGGAAGATTTGTCCCTTCGTCGGTTTTTCTTCGCGGTACATCAGTTTAATAAAAGTAGATTTACCTGCCCCGCTCGGTCCCACGACATAGACAAATTCTCCCTTTTCAATGCGAATGTTGATGCCTTTCAGAGCATTTGTTCCATTTTGGTAGGTCTTCCACACGTCAAACATTTCGATCAATAAAATCACATCCTAGTCTTCATTACACGGAAGCTTTTTTCATCATGGAAAAGCGCCCGGATGGCAGCAGCGGCAAAAAATGTAGAAATACAGCGGCCCAAACCGTCCCTCCTATTATAACACCCCCAAATCGTCAATGTATCCCCCAAATCTCTCAATTCTTGTCGATTCTCCTTGGATTCGGTAAAAAGTTGCGGAAAATAAGAAGATCATACTTGGAGGGATTCGGGGTTTTCTTGCATAAAAAGAGTAGGAGTGATGTGGAAAGTCGAACGAAAAAGAGGGAGTTACATGGAACAAAAAGACATTGTTTTTTGGCAGCGTCGATTTCCCAGCGCCAACAGCGTACTGATCAAGGGAGCGAAGCCGGTTCTCGTCGATACAGGATTCGGCAGCGATTTCGACGAAACAAAACACCTGCTTCATGCAGCAGGCGTACCTCCGGAGACGCTTTCCCTGATCGTGAACACCCATTACCACAGCGATCACGTCGGGGGCAACTGGGGGTTGCAGCAAACGTACGGCATTCCCATCGCGGCCCACAGCTGGGAGGCGGCACTGGTAAATCGCCGCGATCGTGAGGCATGCTGCGCCAACTGGCTGGATCAGCCCGTCGAGCCCTACCGCGTGGACATCACACTCACCGATGGCGACGAGCTGCCGGCCGGCGACACGGTTCTCCAGGTCATTCACACACCCGGCCATACGCTTGGCCACATCTCCTTGTACCTGCCCGAGCACCGCTTGCTGATTTGCGGAGATGCCTTTCATCGCAACGATGTAGGATGGCTCAACATGTTTCGGGAAGGAGCCGGCGCCCTTGCCATTTTGCAGGACACGCTTGACCGGCTGGCCGCTCTGCCGATCGACTTCGCCTACTCCGGCCACGGTCCCGCGATTGAGCAGCCACAGGTGTCAATCGACGAAGTCAGAAGGCGGCTGGAAAGCTGGAGCACTCAACCGGAAAAGCTGGCCTGGCACGCCTGCAAGCGTATTTTTGCCTACGCCCTGATCATCAAGAACGGTTTGCCTGTAGCGGAAGCTCACTCGTATCTGCTGAGCTGCGACTGGTTTCATGACTTCAGCAGACATTCCTTCCAAACAGAGCCTGCCGCTTTTGTTCAGCCCCTGCTGGATGAGATGATTCGCTCCAAAGCTGCGATTATTTCCCGCAACGTCCTGTACGCAACTGCAGACTATACGGCTCCTTCCGACAGCTGGAACCCACTGCAGACCCGACCGCAGCATTGGTCATAAGTGCACGGAAGCACATCGCCAACTGGTTGATACCCGCTGGATCGGATAAAATGAAAAGGGATCTGTACATAGAAAGGGAGCGAGTGACATGAACAATTTCGTTTACCATAACCCGACCGAGCTGATTTTCGGACGAGGACAAATCTCCCACCTGAAAGAAAAGGTGGAGCAGTACGGCAAAAACATTCTGCTGGTGTATGGAGGCGGGAGCATCAAACGCTTCGGCCTGTACGACAAGGTAATGTCCATCCTGAATGAACAAAGCTGCAAAGTGACGGAGCTGCCCGGAGTGGAGCCCAACCCGCGTCTCTCCACCGTGAAAAAAGGGATTGAACTGTGCCGTCAGGAAAACGTCGACTGGATTCTTGCGGTCGGCGGCGGCAGTGTAATCGATGCCGCGAAAGCTGTTGCGGTCGGCGTTCCGTACGAAGGAGACGTGTGGGACTTTTACACGCGCAAGGCGGTTCCCGAAAAAGCGCTTACGCTTGGCACCATTTTGACGCTGGCCGCAACCGGCTCGGAAATGAACCGGGGCAGCGTCGTCACCAACTGGGAGACAAAAGAAAAGTACGGGGCGGGTACGACCTTCCCGGCGTTCTCCATTCTCGATCCGGAGAATACATTCTCGGTTCCCCGCGACCAAACCGTTTACGGCATCTGCGACATCATGTCCCATGTGTTTGAACAGTACTTCACCCATACGCCGGAGATTCCGCTCCAAACCCGCTTTGCCGAGTCCATCATGAAAACGGTAGTGGAAAATGCGGAGCGTGTGCTGGCGAACCCGGAAGACTACGACGCGCGCGCCAATATCCTGTATTGCGGGACAATGGCCTTGAACGGCACACTGCCGATGGGCGTAGAAACCGATTGGGCCACCCACTCCATCGAGCACGCGGTCAGCGCCGTGTACGACATTCCCCACGGCGGCGGCTTGGCCATTATCTTCCCCAATTGGATGAGATACGTCTACCGCGAAAACGCGGAGCGCTTCAAACGGTTTGCCGTAGAGGTATGGGGTGTCGATCCGTCCGGAAAATCGGACGATGAGATCGCTCTGGAAGGGATCGCTGCAACGGAGGCATTCTTCCGGAGAATCGGTGCGCCGAGCCGACTGGCTGACTATCAGATCGGCGATGAAAACCTGGAGCTGATGGCGCAAAAAGCGGTGCCGTTCGGGCCGATCGGGAAATTCAAAAAGCTCACGAGCGAAGATGTCGCCGAGATTTTGCGCATGTGCCTGTAACCCCCGCCAACAGAAAAGCAGCCGCCGCGATGGTATCTCGCGACGGCTGTCTTTTTTAGTGTATAAGAATTTATAAATTTGGACATCCCATACAGCCGCTAGAAAAGTGTTCGGGGCCCCGCCCGGCGAAGCGTTAGCTAATGCTGGGTGGGTTTTCTTATTATTGTCGGCCGCGGACGATTGGCACGACGTCCATAAACCATTTATCAGCCTTTCGTGTAGCTGTCATCTTTTGAGCGGATACATCCACGACAGACCATGCCTCCTTCTGTTCCTCGTCATGACTGACGTATGCCAGTGTTCCATCAATGGAAAAACCCCTCAAGTAGAACGCTTTTTCCGGCTCGAGATGAGCGATCTGCATCATTCGCTCCGCATCAAAAACGTACAGCCCGCTGCCTTTTTTCTCCTGCGTGTCGCCCGTTCCCGAAGTCTGCTGAAGCCAGCCTCCTGTCAGCAGAAGATGCTTGCCGTCATGGGATAGAGCCGCGTCATCAACCGGCAGGTCAAACCGATCCACAACAGCAAGGGTGTCCGTTGCCACTACCGTCAGTCCCAGGGGCGTCTCGCTCAGCTGAACCCTGCCGTCCTCCTGCTTGCGGATATCGCGCCGCATGCCCGTCAGGTAGAGGTGCTCTCCATCTGCGCCAAGAACCACACGCCGCTCCGTCCCCGCCATGATTTTTGCCTGGGCTCGGGGAAGAATCCAGTCAATCAATCGCTCCCACCATGATCGTTTTCTGAGCTCAGAATGCCGTAGACAGCCAGTCTTTCCCCATGTTGAAGCTCCCGCAGCTGCAGCGGGATAAACGCTTGCGGAAATGCAACGATGACCCTTGCCTGCTTTCCCTTCTGATCGTACTGTTTCAGCTGAAAGACAGGCTGCTTACCGGTTGAAACAGGCTCCGTCCAGTAAAGCAGAGTTCCATCGTTGCTGTAACAGAGATCGCTTGCGTCGTCGAGCAAAATGCCTTCCGCGACTGTATCTTTCCAACCTCCGCCGAGCTCAATGAGATGAAGCTCACCGTTCCGATTGTGTTCCCCGCTTGGCCAAACGATAGCCGCCATTTGCTTCCCGTCCGGCCTTACAGCATAGCTGTAATGATGCCCAAAATGGAGAGAAACGTCTCCCGGCAGGTCCTGCAGGGTTTGCGAATGGACGAGTTTTCCCCGAAGCGGTTCCGAAGCGTCAGTAATCAAAAGGGCTTGCGCCGCATTGTGCGTTGACGAATTCACCCCTTCACCGTGATGCTCCACTGGTGACACACAGCCGACTGCCAGTATGACCGCCAACAGCAGGGGGACGATTTGTCGAATCATCTCAGATAATCCTCCTTGCTCATCATGTTAATGGATGACCCTTTCGATGCGGCAAGCGGGAAAAACGTTACAGAAAAACCACCGCAGCCATGGAAGGCTCGGTGGTTTCACGGTTACGCCGGCGAACCTACATCCACCAGCGATTCAATCATGACTTTTTGACTGTTTTTCTCGACCCACGCCGACGTTTGGGACAGACGTCCGCGGAAGGCTGCGATTTGCGCCTCCACCTGATTGCGGGCGGTACCGCCCAGGACATTGCGCGCATTAACGACCGTTTCAACTGCCAGAATGTCGTACACGTCTGCTTCGATCGCAGGCGAGAAGCTTTGGAATTCTTCCAGGGTCAAATCAAGCAGGTATTTGTTCTGTTCGATGCAGTACAGAACGGTTCTGCCCACCACTTCATGCGCCTGACGGAACGGCAGGTTTTTGCGCACCAGGTAGTCTGCCAGATCAGTTGCGTTTGAAAAGTCCTGTGTGACCGCCTGACGCATGCGCTCCGTTCTCACCTGCATGGTCTGAATCATCGGGGTTAACAGGGCAAGTGCGCCGTGCAGGGTGGCTACGGTGTCAAACATGCCTTCCTTGTCTTCCTGCATGTCTTTGTTGTAGGCCAGCGGCAAACCTTTCAGTACCGTCAACAGACCGATCAGGTTGCCGTACACACGCCCCGTTTTTCCCCGCACCAGTTCGGCCACGTCGGGATTTTTCTTCTGCGGCATGATGCTGGAACCCGTGCAGAAGGCGTCGTCCAGCTCCACAAAAGAAAACTCCTGACTGCTCCAGATGACCAGCTCTTCGCAGAGTCGGGACAGGTGAGCCATGAGCAGCGAGGAATCAGCCAGAAACTCCACGATAAAGTCGCGGTCGCTCACTGCATCCATGCTGTTCAGGTACACCCCGTCGAACTGCAGCATCTCGGCGACGAATTCGCGGTCGATCGGGAAGGTAGTCCCAGCCAGCGCGCCGGCGCCAAGCGGCATCACGTTGACCCGCTTCCAGCACTCCTGCATGCGCTCAATGTCGCGCTGCAGCATGGAGACGTAGGCCATCAGGTGGTAGCCGAACAATACCGGCTGCGCCCGCTGCAGGTGCGTGTACCCCGGCATGACTGTGTCCAGGTGCTGCCCTGCCTGCTCCAATAGCGCTTCCTGCAGGTACATCGCCAGCTGGATGATTTCCATCAGCTTTTCTCTTAGATAGAGGTGCATGTCGAGCGCCACCTGGTCGTTGCGGCTGCGCCCGGTATGCAGTTTGCCCCCTACCGGTCCGATCTCCTCGATCAGCATCTTTTCGATGTTCATGTGCACATCTTCATGCGCAACGAGAAACTCTGCCTGTCCACGCTCGATCTTTTCCTTCACTTTTTTCAGACCGGCGATAATTTGCTTCACTTCGTCCATCGGCAGGATGCCACACTTACCAAGCATGGCTACGTGAGCCAGGCTACCGACGATATCTTGCCGCCACATCTGCTGATCGAACGAAATCGAAGCTGTATATTCATCTACGAGTTGGTTCGTCGGTTTGGTGAAGCGCCCTCCCCACAGTTTCATTGCACGATCGCATCCTTTTCATCCAGGATCTTGATGCTGGTCTTGTTCTCTTTATGCAGAACTCCTTCGTTCACTTGCGCGTATACCTTGGTCGGCAGACCCCACAGCTTGATGAAACCGAGCGCCGCCTTGTGGTCAAACTGGTCACCCGCTGCATAGGTAGCGAGCTCGTGGCTGTAGAGGGAAGAAGCAGATTTTCTGCCCACCACGATCGCGTGCCCCTTGTGCAGCTTCACGCGCACAACGCCGGTGACGTGCTGCTGTGTCTCTTCGATGAACGCTTGCAGGGCGTTGCGAATCGGCGAATACCAGAGGCCTTCGTAAATCACCTGCGCCATTTTTTGCTCGATAATCGGTTTGAACTGCGCCACTTCACGAGGCTGTGTCAGGAACTCCAGTTCACGGTGCGCGAGAATCAGCGTAGTCGCTGCCGGTGTTTCGTACACTTCACGGGACTTGATGCCGACCAGACGGTTTTCCACGTGGTCGATGCGGCCTACGCCGTGGTTGCCGGCGATTTTGTTCAGCTTGAGAATCAGCTCGGACAGCGACAGCTCTTCGCCGTTCAGCGCTGTCGGCACACCCTTGACAAAGGTGATTTCGATTTCTTCCGGTTGTTCCGGAGCGTCGGCAATGGATTTGGTCAGATCGTAAGCCCCCTCCGGCGGAGCGGCCCAAGGATCTTCCAGGATGCCGCATTCGCAGCTTCTGCCCCAAAGGTTTTGGTCAATGCTGTACGGGTTGTCGAGATCGATCGGGATCGGAATGTTGTGCTTTTTCGCGTACTCGATCTCTTCGTCGCGGGACCAGCCCCACTCACGCACGGGCGCTACGATCTTGAGATTCGGATTGAGCGAGGTGAAAGAGACGTCAAAGCGAACCTGGTCGTTACCTTTTCCTGTGCAGCCGTGAGCAACCGCAACCGCCCCTTCTTTTTCTGCGATTTCCACAAGCACGCGGGAAATCAGGTAACGGGACAGCGCAGACACCAACGGGTATTTCCCTTCGTACATGGCGTTCGCTTGCAGTGCCGGAAGAACGAACTCCTGGGCAAATGCTTCCTTCGCATCTACCACGATTGATTTTAACGCTCCTACCTGAAGCGCTTTTTTCTGAACGAAGTCGAGGTCCTTCCCTTCGCCTACATCCAGTGCGACCGCAATCACGTCGTAGTTATAGGTTTCCTGCAACCATTTGATTGCCACAGATGTATCTAAACCGCCTGAGTATGCCAACACGATTTTTTCTTTTGCCATGTTTCTCTCTCCCTGCATGAAGGTTTTTTCATGAGTAATTATACAAACAGATTTATAAAAATACAACCATTTCTTTGTTTCGCCTTCACGATTCCCGTGTTACAAATAAAGGGAACGCAGGAAAAATGATGCGAGGGGAAACCATCATGCAACGGTCTCGGATTCACCCGTTCTTCTATCACGCGCGCGTTGCCCAAAAGAGACTTACCCGGCGTCTGGCTGACACGTTTGGCAGGCAGCGATTTGCACGCATTCGCTCTGCCCGTGATCTGCCGTACACCTGCAAGCGGCACCAATCGCTTCTGCGCCGAAAGCTGGGAAGCACAGAACCGCAGCTGCAGGAAAACAAGATTGTCAATTTGCGCATTGCGATTGCCACGATGGATGGGCTGTTGATTCGTCCCGGCGAAACCTTTTCGTTTTGGAAACAGGTCGGTAAGACGACAGCGGGCAAAGGATATCTGGAGGGGCTGCTGCTTTCTCAAGGGGAAGTGAAAACGGGTGTAGGCGGAGGTCTCTGTCAGCTCGCAAACCTGTTGTTTTGGATGGGACTGCACACTCCCATGCAAGTAGCGGAGCGCCACCACCACCAATTTGATCCGTTTCCCGACGACCATCGGGTTTTGCCGTTTGGCAGCGGGGCGAGCGTCTTTTATAACTACGTTGACCTGCGCTTTTTCAATCCGACGGACCGGACCTTCCAGATTCGCATGCGGGTCACCGACAAGCATCTCAAAGGCGCAATATTTTGTAACGAGGACTGGCCTTGCGCCTACCATCTGGAAGAGCGAAACCATGTCTTTCTCAAACAAGAGGGGAAGAACTACCGCAAGAATGAAATCTGGCGAATCGTCATTGACAAACGAACGGGAAACAAGGTGTCGGAGGAGCTCATCATCCGCAACTTTTCGGAAGTGAAGTATGAGATCGACGACATCCATATGGAGCGTTTGTGGAATCCCGTTGCGAGCAAAAACAAGAGGCACTCTTAATTGAATGCCTCTTGCAGCTGCCTTTTTTGTTCGTCTTGATGAATAAATGCCTCCAGCTCCTCTTTTGGGAGGCGGTCAATAATCGAAATAAAGTGATGCGCCAGCGATTGGTCAAATTGCGTGCCAGCCCCCTTCTTGATTTCCTCCAGGGCTTTTTCGATCGGCAGACCTTTGCGATAAGGTCGGTCAGCCACCATGGCATCAAACGCATCAGAGATGGCGAGGATGCGGGCAACCAGCGGAATCTCTTCTCCGCACAGGCCGTCCGGATAGCCCCTCCCGTCAATCCGCTCGTGATGGGAACGGATGGCGGGCAGCAGCTCGTTGAACAATCCCGCCTGCTGCATGATTTCATATCCAATCACCGTATGCTGTTTAATCTTATCGTATTCCTCCGGTGTTAATTTTCCCTCTTTATTCAGGATCTCATCTTCGATTCCAATTTTTCCGATATCGTGCAAAATCCCGCCGAAGTAAACCTCGTCCACTTTCTCTTTGGGAAGGCCGATTGACATGGCGATCTCTCGTCCCCAATGCGCCACCCGCTGCGAGTGGCCGCTCGTGTAGTGGTCCCGCGCATCGATGGAGGCGGCCATAGCAGTGAGGAATTTATGGTTGAAGGATTTGACTTCTTCAACTTTTTGCTGGAGTTTGTTGAGGCTGTCGTAGTATTGGCGGAAGACGATGTTTAATGTAATAAAAGCTGCGATTAAAGGAATAATTGCAAAAAAGCCATATACTTCAACAAGTCTAGTACCAATTACTCCAATTATCATGAGCATAAGGTAAGTAGAGGTGCCACCTTTTACCATGCTATTGAATGTTATGTACCATTTTACATTAAAAAAATGAGAGATGCCGATAGCAGCCAACCATGTGTTTGTAAACCAATATACTGATATCAACACAAGATCAGTAAACATCCAAGGGATCGAATACCCTTTTAACCACGAATACATGTGACCTACTATCCACAGTGTTAACAAAATTTGACCACTATTCACCAGAGCCTTTTTTGTAGAATATCTAAATAAAAAAGCTACAATTAAGAGTTCTACAACTGCAGCCCATACTGCAACCCATGTTCCATAAAGGAGAATTCCCGAAACAAAGACCGCATTATTTACTGTAAGTCTGGCGTTAAACGTGCTAACTGGAGCAAACGCGCCGATAATTGTAAGCATGGTAAAAATGAATAATATACTCCAATGATCACGTGGTTCCCAATCAGGTAGCGTCGTGAAGAATATACCAATTGCCACCATCGGAAGTACATATTCAATAAAGAGATGCTTTGCAACTTGTGGAAGTTTAATGTTTCGCAGCATAGTTTTTACCTTCACGTAGCCGAATTAGAGATATTGGCTTATTCATTATACGTTGAACAAGCAAAAATGCACCAAGCATGATGAATAAATCGCCTATACTGATTACACGAGGAATAGGGAATGGCATATACATAATGTCTGCCAAAAAAGGTAATAAAGTATCATCCGTGAGAAGAGTATGTTTAAAATCTGTCCCGTTTACGATTGGTTCTACTGAAAAAGGGAGTTTTTCGGCCTGCTCTAAATCAACTGGCATTCGTCCTAGATTCGCCCATATTACTAGAGCGTTTAAAAACCATCCAATCATAAATATTCTTACATCTTCATGCTCGCGATTCGCATAGAAAAATGCAAGAATTGAGACATATGCAATAGATACTAAGACGCCTCCCAATTCTGACAAAAAAACCGAAGCTAGTTGAAGTAATATGCTAACCAACAAGAAACTTAGCTTATGAAATGTAGGTATTTTATTTATACGGCCACCTCGTAGATAGCCAAACAAAAACGAGAGTAATATGACATCAAGTAACACGATTACTTACCTCCACTAAAGCTGTGAAAAAACACCACTTACAACGAAGCGGTGTTTCTTGTTTCCTTAACCGATATGCCAGTTAGCAGAAGTCGCAGCAACGATACCTGCAACCAAGAGAACAGCTACGAACCATTTTTTCATCTCTCGATCCCCCCCTCTTGTCATTAGTGGAGAAGTCGGTTTCGCTAGTTTGATCCGCACAGGCTAAGCGACCAAATACGGCCTGTGGGTCCTTCACGTTTCCTAATCTAGTAGGAAAGTGCGGTTTCGCTACTTGCTCCATATGGACCAAGCGACCAGATACAGTCCATACTTCATCGCTCTTCCTGCCTATATTTTACACTTAAATGACAAAATTCGGCAATGAGAGATTCATAGTCTATTAGCTTCAATTCTTAATAGGTATTAATACCTAGAACCATATTCACACAAGCGCTGCCAGTACGGCTTTTTGCGCATGCAGGCGGTTTTCTGCCTGGTCAAAAACGACAGAATGCGGGCCGTCAATGACACTGCTCGACACTTCTTCGCCGCGATGTGCCGGCAAGCAGTGCATGAACAGGTAGGACGGGCTGGCGTGGCTGGTCAACTGATCGTTTACCTGATAAGGTGCGAACGCTTTGAGGCGCTGCTCGTTTTCCGCCTCAAACCCCATGCTGGTCCAAACGTCGGTGTAGACGACGTCCGCCCCCTGTACGGCCTCCACCGGATCGTGGGTAACCAGCAGCTGCCCGCCGTTCTGAAGCGCATACGCTTTTGCCGTTTGAACAATCTGTTGATCCATTTCGTAACCCTCAGGCGCAGCCACGCGGACGTCCATTCCGAGCAGCACCGCTGCCAGCACCAGGGAATTGGCCACGTTGTTGCCGTCGCCCACGTAGGCCAGCTTCACACCTTTCAACTTGCCTTTGTGCTCCTGAATCGTGAGCATATCGGCCAGCGCCTGGCAGGGATGGAACTGATCGGTGAGGCCGTTGATGATCGGTATGTCGGCGTGCTTGGCCAACTCCTCCACACCGGTGTGGGAAAAGGTGCGGATCATGATGGCGTCAACATAGCGGGACAACACCTTGGCCGTGTCGCTGATCGGTTCCCCGCGCCCCAGCTGCAGTTCTTTTCCGCTCAAAAACATGCTCATGCCGCCAAGCTGGTACATGCCCACCTCAAACGAAACGCGAGTACGCGTGGAAGCCTTGTCAAAGATCATGCCCAACGTTTTTCCCTGCAGCGGCTGATAGCTCTTTCCGCTCTTGTGCAGCAGCTTCATGTGAGCAGCCAGGTCTAACAGACAGGTCAATTCCTCGCCGGTAAACTCGTCGACTCGGAGCAGGTCTTTCCCCTTAAACGTGGCCAACTGTGCGCTTGGAAAGCGTTCCAATATCTTCGCAGGCTGCATGCCCGTCACTCCCCTTTTCCATAATCGCTTGCAAGTACAAGTCAAGCGTCTCCACAGCCGTAAACAACGGTATCCCTTTTTGTACGGCCAAACTGCGAAGGGCAAAACCGATTCGCCCTTGACGATTCCCTTTGGTCGCGGTGATGACGGCCAGGGAGATGGTTTCCGCTTGAAGCAGCTTGATAAAATCCCCCTCATCGGCGATCACGCGGGCGACCTCCACGCCGTTTTCGCGCAACCAATCCGCCGTTCCCTGCGTCGCCGCCATTTGCGCACCCTGTCTTTCAATCGCGGCAAACAACCCGACTGCCACGGCAGTCTTATCCTTGTCGGACAGGGAGACAAAGCAGGTATCTCCTTGGCGCAGGCCGTTGTGCACATGATCTTTAAACGCAAATGCCTTGCCAGCCGCTTCGGCGAATGTACGTCCCAGCCCCAACACCTCGCCGGTCGATTTCATCTCCGGTCCGAGAACCGGATCGACGCCATCCAGCTTCACCGTGGAGAAAACCGGCGCCTTTACGACGGCAAACGGAATGTCCGGCAAAAGACCGGTGCCAAATCCCATGCTGCTCAGTTTTTCTCCCAGCTGGGCGCGTACGGCCAGCTCCACCATGGGTACGTTGGTCACCTTGCTGGTGATCGGCACGGTTCGGGACGCACGCGGGTTTACCTCCAGCACGTACACCGTATCGCCGCTGATCACGAATTGTATATTGATCAGACCGACCGCTTTCATCTCGCGGGCTATTTTTTCGGTATATAAAGCAATCGTCTGTTTCAATGCATCCGTCAAGCCGGGAGCGGGGAACAGCGCAATGCTGTCGCCGGAGTGAATCCCCGCTTTTTCCACATGCTGAAAAATGCCGGGGATCAATACCGATTCACCGTCGCAAACGGCGTCAACCTCTGCCTCCATGCCTGGGACGTATTTGTCTACCAACAGCGGGAAGAACGCGCTGCTGTTGGGATGGGCCAGCAGGCCGGAGATGGTCGCTTTCAACTCTTCCTCGCCCTGAATCAGCATCATGCCCTGCCCGCCGATGACGTAAGAGGGACGAAGCAGCACCGGATAACCGATAGCGCCTGCAACGGAAACGGCTTCCTCCAGCGAGGAGACGCCCTGCCCCGGGATGTGCGGAATGTCCAGCTTGCGCAGCATCTCGTAGAACAGTTCGCGGTCCTCCGCCCGGTGAATCGCCGCAAGCGAGGTGCCGAGGATGTGCAAGCCCGCTTCTGCCAGCGGAACGGCCAGATTGATCGCCGTCTGCCCGCCGAACTGCACCATCACGCCGTCCACCTGTTCACGCTCCGCCACGTTCAGGACGTCCTCCACGTGCAGCGGCTCGAAGTACAAGTGGTTGGCCGTTTCATAGTCGGTGCTGACGGTCTCCGGGTTGTTGTTGACCACGATGGCGGCGATGCCTTTGGACTGCAGGGCTTTGGCCGCATGCACGGAGCAGTAGTCAAATTCGATACCCTGTCCGATGCGGATGGGGCCGGATCCGAGCACCAGCACCTTCTTCCCGGCGAGGTTCTCCACCTCATCGGCTCCCTGCCAGGAGGAGTAGTAATAGGGCGTCTGTGCGTCGAACTCCGCCGCGCACGTGTCGACAATTTTATAGACCGGCTGAATTCCGGCTTGCTTGCGCATTTCCTTCACCTGCTCCACCGTCAGCCCGGTAAGCTCGGCGATCGTCTGGTCGGCAAAGCCGCGGTGCTTCGCTTCCTGCAAGAGCTCCGTCGTCAGGGCTTCGCTCTTTGCCAGCTGCTTCTCCAATCCGACGATGCGTTCCAGGCTGCGCAGGAAAAATGGATCAATCCCCGTCAGTGCATGCAGCTCTTCTTCCGTAAAGCCGGAACGGAGCGCTTCCGCCAGCGCGAACAGGCGGATGTCGGTAGCGTGCTGGAGCAAATCGACCAGTTCCTCCCTCGAGAGGGCGGCGACTTCCGGACGATACAGATGCGTACAGCCCAGCTCAAGGGAACGGACCGCCTTTAAGAGCCCTGCTTCCAGGTTGCGGGCGATCGACATCACTTCTCCGGTTGCCTTCATCTGCGTGCCGAGCAGACGGTCGGCGAGCGGGAATTTATCGAATGGCCAGCGCGGGATTTTGACGACGACGTAATCCAGCGTAGGCTCAAAACTGGCATAGGTGTAACCTGTGATCGGGTTCATCACTTCGTCCAGGCGATACCCCAACGCCAGCTTGGCGGCAATTCGGGCGATCGGATAACCGGTCGCTTTGGATGCCAGCGCACTGGAACGGCTTACCCGCGGGTTTACCTCAATCAAGTAATACTTGTCGGAATGCGGATCGAGGGCAAATTGAATGTTGCAGCCGCCGACGACGCCGAGCGCACGGATCACTTTGGTCGACACGCTGCGCAGCATTTGGTACTGCCGGTCTGTCAGCGTCTGCGACGGCGCCACGACAATGCTGTCCCCGGTGTGAATTCCCACCGGATCGAGGTTTTCCATATTGCAGACAATGATGCAGGTGTCGCTGTCGTCGCGCATCACTTCGTATTCGATTTCCTTCCAACCCTTGACGCTCCGCTCGATCAACACCTGGCCGATGGGACTTGCGGCAATTCCTTTGGCCGCTACCGCCCGCAGCGTCGGTTCATCTTCGGCGATGCCGCCGCCCGCGCCGCCCAGTGTGTAGGCAGGGCGTACGATCACCGGGTAGCCGATCTGGTCGGCAAAAGCGACTGCCGCCTCCACCGACTCCACGGTGGAACTCTCCGGCACCGGTTCACCGATTTGCTTCATCAGCTGCTTGAACAATTCGCGGTCTTCGCCGTTTTTGATCGCGGCGAGAGGCGTTCCCAGCAGGGAGACCCCGTATTGGGAAAGGACGCCCGCCTCGGCCAGATCCACCGCCAGATTTAATCCGGTCTGCCCGCCCAGCGTAGGGAGCAGGCCGTCGGGACGCTCCTTTTCGATGATTCTGGCAACGGATTCCACGGTCAACGGCTCCAGATACACCTTGTCGGCCACCTGTTCGTCGGTCATGATGGTCGCCGGGTTGTTGTTGACCAGAACGACCTGCACACCTGCCTCTCGCAGGGACAGGCACGCCTGCGCCCCCGCGTAGTCGAACTCTGCCGCCTGCCCGATGACGATTGGGCCGGAACCGATGACCAGCACTTTCTGAATGTTCTTCATTTTAGGCATAATGCTTCGCTCCTATTACGCGCATCGACTGCAAAAATTGATGAAAAATGTGGGATGTATCGTTCGGACCCGGATGTGCTTCGGGGTGAAACTGCACGCTCATGATCGGCAGGCTGACATGCCGCAGCCCCTCGACGGAACCGTCGTTGACGTTCCGGTACGTGACAGCCAGCTGCCGTTTGTCCAATGTTTCCTCCTTGACGACGTACCCATGGTTTTGGGAGGTCATGTACACCTTGCCCGTCGTCAACTCCTTCACGGGATGATTGCTGCCGCGATGTCCGTAAGCCAGCTTTTCCGTTCCGCCGCCGAACATCAGGGCGAGCACCTGATGACCCAGGCAAATCCCAAGCGTCGGGTATTTCTCGGCCGCCTTCCGCCATTCGCTGCAATAGGCTATCAGTTCGGAGGGATCGCCCGGCCCGTTGGAGAACAGCAAACCGTCCGGCTGCAGCGATTGGATTTGGGAAAATGGCGTGTCAAACGGCACCACAGTTACACGGCAGCCCAGCTCCAGCAGATTGTGCAAAATGGACTGTTTCATCCCCAGATCGACCAAAACGATGTGTTCCCGGTGACCCGGGTAGCGCTGAATCTGGCTGCAGGAGACGTTGGCAACCAGAGACTTTTTCGCGTGTTTGCAGCGGAATGCCAGCACCTCCTCCGCGCCGAGCGGCCGATCTGCGATGACCCCGAACAGGTCTCCCGATTTACGTACCAGCTTGGTAATGGTCCGGGTGTCGATGCCGGCGAGAATGGGAAAACCAAACCGCTCCGCTGCTTCCGCAAGCGAGTGCTTCGCGCGATAATGGCTCGGCTGCTCGCACAGCTCGCTGACGATCATTCCCGAAAGGGCGGGCTGCGCCGCCTCGTAATCGCTGTCGTTGATACCGTAGTTGCCGATCAACGGATAGGTAAAGGTAACGATTTGTCCGGCAAAGGAGGGATCGGTCATCACCTCCTGGTATCCTGTCATTCCTGTATGAAAAACCACTTCTCCGTAACTGAGCAGCGGTGCGCCGTGCAGTGTGCCGGCAAACACTTCTCCGGTCTCCAGCGTCAAGTAGCCGACTCCGTTTCCTTTTTTCTGAACAGTCATCTCTAGCTCCACTCCTCTCCATGAGGCAACTCTCTGACGAAAATTTATGCAACTTCATGTATTAATATACATTTGAAATTATAAAAATGCAACGAGTTTTTTGGCTTGTTGCACTCGTTGCATCTTTTTCCCCTTATTCGTTCGTAAGTGCTGCGGACAATACCGCCATCGCCTGTTCCACCTCTTTGTCAGTGGTGACAAACGAAGGCAGCAGCCGGAGTACATTCGGCCCGGCCTGAAGAATGAGCAAACCGTGTTCGCGCGCATACGCCACAATATCCGCTGCCGGCTGTGTCAGCTCAACACCAAGCAGGAGGCCTTTTCCCCGGACGGCAACGACCTTGTCCGGATGTTCCTGCTTCAGCTTCTCAAGATGCTGCAGCAGGAGCTGGTGCAGTTGACCAACCCGCTCGATGATCCCTTCTTCTTCCATCGTCTCCAGCGTGGCGATCCCTGCCGCCATGGCCAGCGGATTGCCGCCAAACGTGGTCCCGTGTGTACCAGGCGCAAACGCTTCGGCGACCTCTTCGCTGGCGACGATGGCCCCGATGGGGAAGCCGCTGCCGAGTCCTTTGGCCAGTGAAAACGCGTCCGGAATCACGCCGTATTGCTGGAAAGCAAACCAGCTGCCCGTGCGGCCGATCCCCGTCTGGATTTCATCCACCAGCAGCAGGATACCGTTTTCGTCGCACAGCTGACGCAGTTCTTTTACCCAGGAAGCGTCCGCCGGATGTACACCGCCCTCTCCCTGAACCAGTTCCAAAAGTATCGCGCAGGTCTTGTCGGAGATGGCCTTTTTCACTGCTTCACTGTCGTTGTAGGGAACGGTCACGAAGCCTTCCGGCAGCGGCGCGAACCCGTCCTTCACCTTGTCCTGTCCTGTCGCAGTCAGCGTTGCCAGCGTACGCCCGTGAAACGACTGCTGGAACGTAATGATTTCGTAGCGGTCAGTGCCCTTTATCTTCTGCGCGTACCGTCTGGCTATTTTGATCAGCGCTTCGTTCGCTTCCGCTCCGCTGTTGCAGAAAAAGACCCGATCCAATCCGGAGAGGCGGCTCAGTTTTCCTGCAAGCTCCTCTTGCTGAGGAATGTGAAACAGGTTGGAGCAGTGCCACAAGGTGTCAATCTGTTCGTGCAGCCGCCTGGCAACTCGCGGCGGCACATGCCCAAGCGAGGTTACAGCGATGCCGGAGGTAAAATCCAGATACTCCTTTCCCTGATCGTCCCAAACCTGATTCCCCTGTCCTTTCACCAGGCGGACAGGCCACTTTGCATAGGTATTCATCACGTGCATGACGGCTGTTTCCGTGCTCATGGATTGTCTCTCCCTCCTCTAATCGTTGTGCCTGCCGGTTGGCCGTTGCAAACGCTGACCAGATCATCCGCCGTTCCCCGGCAAATCACAACATTTTGAACTCCCTGTGCCAGCGCGTCCATCGCCGACTGCACTTTGGGAATCATTCCGCCGTAGATGACGCCCGCGTCGATCCACTGTTTGATCTGAGCGGAGTCCGTTTCCGTTACCAATGTCTGCTGCCCGTCGGGACCGGGCTTCAGAATGCCTGGAACATCCGTCACCATCACCAGCCGGTCCGCTCCCAGCGCCGCTGCGATCGCGCCTGCCGCGACGTCCGCATTGACGTTCAGAGGCTGCTTGCCATTCTCCGTTACGGCCAACGGAGCAATGACCGGCACATATCCGCTTGCCAGGATGCTTTGCGGAATGGATGAATCCACCTGAACGATCTCTCCCACCAGACCGAGCGGCTTTTCCGTTTGCTTCGCTGTCAGCATCGCACCGTCGATCCCGCTTACTCCCCACGCTTTTGCCCCAGCCTGGGTCAGCCTGCGTACCAGTTCCTTGTTGATCGTTCCGCCCAACACCATTTCTACCACGCCCATCGTCTCTTCGCAGGTAATGCGAAGACCGTCGACAAACTGTGGCGTTATGTTCAGCTTTTGCAGCATGGCGTTGATCGCCGGTCCGCCGCCGTGTACGATGACGATTGGCTTCCCGTCTCGCTGCAGGTTCGCAAGCGTCTGAAAAAAGGGGAAGGGAAGCTGTTCCATCGTACTTCCCCCGCATTTGATTACCGTCACACCTTTCATCGCTGCCACCTCCCTACGGATAAAGCGGAAGGATCGGCAGGCCTGCCGTTTCCGCCCATCCGAACATCACGTTCATATTTTGGACGGCTTGCCCCGCCGCTCCCTTTACCATGTTGTCAATAACAGAGAGGAGGATGACTCTGCCGGTGCGCTGATCAAGATGCAGCGCAATGTCGCAGTAGTTGGAGCCGTACACCTCTTTGGTTCGGGGGTGGGATCCCGGCTTTCGAATGCGCACAAAGGTTTCTTCGGCATAAGCGGACAGGTACAGCTCCTGCAGGTCGTCGAGTGTGACGTCTGTTTCCAGCTGTCCGTATGCAGTTATCAAGATACCGCGTGTCATCGGTACGAGATGAGGGGTAAACTGGACCAGCACATTCGTTTCGCTTTGGCTGCGAAGCTCCTGCTCAATCTCCGGCGTATGCTGGTGCAGAGCCACTTTATATGCGCCGATGCTCTCGTTTACCTCGCTGTAATGAACCCCCAAAGATACGCCCCTGCCGGCACCGGAGACCCCCGACTTGGCGTCGACGATCCAACTGCGCGGATTGACCCAGCCCGTTTTTACCAGCGGCAGCAAAGCAAGCAATGTCGCTGTCGGATAGCAGCCGGGGTTGGCCACCAGACGGGCGCCCGCCACCTGTTCCCGCCTCCACTCTGTCAGCCCGTATACCGCTTGGGAAAGCAGCGCTTCCGGAGCCGGTTCATGTTTATACCATTGACGGTAAGCCTCCGCAGATTGCAGGCGAAAATCGCCCGACAAATCCACGATCTTCGTTCCATGCTCCAAAAGTTGAGGGGAAAGCCCGGCGCTTACGCCAGCCGGCGTTGCCAGGAAAACAATGTCGTTTGCTTCGCTTATCTTTTTCGCATCAATGGCTTCCAAGGCGGGCAGCGTATGCCCATTGAGATGGGGGAATACGCTGGCCAGCCATTCCCCTTCCGCTGAACTGGAATACATGTTTGTCACCTGTACATGAGGATGAGCGGCAAGCAAGCGGATCAGCTCCACGCCACCGTAGCCCGTCGCCCCAACAATTCCGACCCGGATCATGGCACTCTCCCTTATTTGTATTTTTATACAAGAATAATAATAAAAATTCAATAAAAACACAACCCATACAGCAAAGAAAAAACGCCCGAACCACATTCGTTCGGACGCTTCCCTTCAGTTATTTTTTATCCGCCAACCAGGCCGCGATGTTTTTTGCATCGGAACCCTTCACGAGACCGCCCGGCATGGCGCCTTTCCCGTTGGCCAAAATCTGCTCGATTTGCTCCTTGCTGTATTTGCCCCCCACTTTTTGCAGATTGGGGCCGGCGATACCCTCCAGATTTTGTCCGTGGCAGGCTGCACAATTGTTTTTAAATGCCGTTTCGGCTGCAGTCGCATCGTAGGCGCCGGTCTGCCCTGCCGGCTGTTCGGCTGCTGGCTGGTTTGCAGGCGGTTGCGCTTGCGGCTCATCGCCGTCTGCGTTCAGACAGCCACTTGCGAAAAATACAAGAGCGATTGCCATTACTGTCAGTGGGAAACGCTTCATGCTGTTTCCTCCTTTGTTGATTGGATATTCTTCGTTAAGTATGCCTCCAAATGGCAGCCATCATTCTTGGACGTGGAACTGGCTGTTCCACCTTACTCCAGCGGCAGCGAAAGCGGACTCCACTCCCGCAGCTGCAGGGTGCGTGCCCCCTCCGCCACAGCCGGATCGGCTTCAGCCAGTTGTTTCGCCTCTTCCAGCGAATCTGCCTTGTAAATGACCATTCCCCCCTGTTTGTCTGTGAAGGGGCCGGCCATTACCACTTTTCCCTCCAAGAACAGCTTGTTGAGGTATTCCAGGTGAGCAGGTCGAAACCTCGCGTTCAACTCCTGATCGATAATTGGCAACATGGCTACGTACAGCAAATGCTTCTCCTCCATTTCCGTCATTTGGTATCATGATGAGTATAGCACACGGGATCACCCGAAAAAGGCGGAGATGCTATGGGAACTCAGACACAGATGTATGCATACCTGTTCAAAAACAATCTGGACGCCGTATATTCCATTGATACACAAGGCAGGTTTACCAGCATTAACGCTGCTGCAGAAGAGTTGTCCGGTTACAAGGCAGAAGAACTGCTTGGGATGAGCATATGGGATATTCTCACGGAAGAGAGCTGTGAAAACAACATAAACGACCTGATCGGCGGCATGTTTGAGGGAGTACGAAAGAATCGACACTTCTTTATCCGTCACAAGCTGGGTCACGTATTGGAAGTAAGCGTCACCAGTTTCCCCATCATGGAGAACGGAGAAATGACGGGCCGTTACGCGATTGCGAAAGACATTACCATGCAGAAGCGGACGGAAGAAGCGCTGCGCAAGACCGAGTCGCATTATCGCCTGATTAGTGAGAATGTTCTTGATTTGATTCGGGTTATCGATATCAACGGAGTCATTCAGTATGCCTCTCCCTCTCACGTCACCGTAATGGGAATGAATCCGGACGAATTGCTTTCCAAATCCTGCCTGTCGTTCATCCATCCGGATGAGCAACAAAAAGCGACGGCCGATTTGCACGCGATGATTCAGGAAAAGAAACCGTGCGAACATGAGTATCATTATGTTCACGCAAACGGCGATACACTTTTGTTTGCCGTAAAGGGACGCCCGGTGGTTGGCGACAACGGCGAGGTAGAGCATGTGGTGGTTGTCGCCCGGGATGTGACCGAACGAAGGAGAGCGGAGGATTTGCTGCGCAACTCCGACAAGCTGTCCGTCCTGGGGGAATTGGCCGCGGGGATTGCCCATGAGATCCGCAATCCTCTTACGTCGCTAAAAGGTTTTATTCAGCTGCTGCAGTCTGAGCGATCAGCCAATGAGCATTACCTGCAGATTATGCTGTCCGAAATCGACCGCATCACCTTTATCACCAGTGAGCTGCTGCTGCTGGCAAAGCCTCAGGCCCTCCACTACCGGCAACACGCACTCCTGCCCATTCTGCAAAGCGTCATGAAGCTTTTGGAGCCGCAGGCCAATTTAAAAAATATTCGATTTCACATTTGTTTTTCCGCTGACAGTCTGTTCATTACCTGCGAGGAGTACCAAATCAAGCAGGTTTTTATCAACATCATCAAAAACGGCATAGAAGCCATGCCCTCTGGCGGCATTTTGACGATCGACGTCCGTGTGGAAGCTGACGAGGTCATGATCCGCTTTATCGATGAGGGGAACGGAATTCCGAAAGAGGTCATCCCGAAGCTGGGGGAACCGTTTTACAGTACGAAGGAAAAAGGCACGGGGCTCGGTCTGATGGTCAGCTACAAAATCATCCGCGACCACCGCGGCCGTATTGCCATCAGCAGCTCCATCGGTCAAGGCACAACGGTAGAGATCCGGATGCCGATAGCCAGAGAGTAACTGTTTTCCAGACGCAGAGAACCATCCTCTCCAAAAAAAAAAAACAGTTCGAGAAGCGGATGCCTCTCGAACCTATGGGTACTCCTCATCGATTAATTTGTGAACGCAGATACGCGTCAATGAAAACGTCAATCTCCCCGTCCATCACGGCCTGGACGTTGCCCACTTCGGTGTTGGTGCGATGATCTTTTACCAGACTGTACGGGTGGAACACGTATGAACGAATCTGGCTGCCCCAGGCGATATCCTTTTGCTCGCCCTGAATCGCTGCCAGCGTCTTTTCTTGTTCTTCCCGTTTGCGTTCAAACAAGCGGGCCGCCAGCATTTTCATCGCCCGCTCGCGGTTTTTAATCTGGGAACGCTCGGTTTGGCAGGTGACGACGATTCCCGTTGGCAAGTGGGTGATCCGGACAGCAGAGTCGGTGGTGTTGATGTGCTGGCCCCCGGCGCCGCTGGAGCGGTAGGTGTCGATTTTCAAATCTTCGGAGCGAATTTCCACATCCGTATCGTCTTCAATCTCCGGGAGAACATTGCAGGAGACGAATGACGTGTGCCGGCGACCCGACGCGTCAAACGGCGAGATCCGCACCAAGCGGTGAACGCCTTTTTCCGATTTGAGATAACCGTATGCGTTGTGCCCTTTAATCAACAGCGTCACACTCTTCACACCGGCTTCGTCACCCGGAAGATAGTCAAGCGTTTCCACTTTAAAGCCTTTGGCTTCCGCCCAGCGCGTATACATGCGCAAGAGCATCGACGCCCAGTCCTGCGACTCCGTTCCGCCGGCCCCCGGGTGGAGCTCGAGAATGGCGTTGTTTTTGTCATATTGATCACTCAGAAGGAGTTGGAGCTCAAAGCTCTCAAACTCTTTTTTCAATTCCTGCGTGCTGTCGTAAAGATCGGATATCAGCGACTCGTCGCCCTCTTCGATAATCAGTTCAAGCATCACCTGCAGGTCTTCGTACTGCGAGTCCAGTCTGGACATGGTTTCCACCAGTGATTTTAATGCGTTCAACTCGCTGATGGTCTTTTGGGCGGCATCGTTGTCATCCCAGAAGTCCGGCGCCAGCATGCGCTCTTCCAGTTCTCCGATCCGCTCCTGCTTCACAGGGAGGTCAAAGAGACCCCCTGATATCCGCTAAACGTTTAGCCATACTGGACATCTCTTGCTTGATGTCGGCAATATCAATTAAAGCCATGAGCCAAATCACCTTTCTCATTGTGTCCTGTAAGTTTCATTGTAACGAAAAATAGATATCGCGCAACTAAGAAAACCCACCCGGCAATTGCTAGCGCTGCGCCGGGCGGGGCCCCGAACACCCCCTGGTCCTTTTTCCGGCTCCAGGAGGTCTGATTATTTAATCGGTAAGGGCGTTGTAGATGTTGGCTTCGCCTGCGCCAAACAATTTGTCCTGCCCGTTTTTCCCGAGGTCTTCGGCCGTTTTCCTGATCAGCGCGGCCACCTGGGACGGGCTGTAGTCCGGGTGCTCAGACTTGATCACGGCTGCGATGCCCGCTACCTTTGGAGCAGCCATGGATGTGCCGTGCAGCCATGCATAGCCCGTCAGGTTGGAGGTAAAATACGGGGGCAGGTAGGTCGGCCAGGTAGACAGCGCACGGTATTTGAAGTCCCGCTTGTCCAGATAATTGCCTTTCGGATCTTCACGATAGAGCGCGTCGTAAACCGGTCCGTTGTCTCCGCCCGGCCCCGCCACATCGATCGGATTGCCGTAGTTGGAGTAAAAGGCGATCAGATCGTCCGACCACTCGTTGGAGGACGATACGGTGATGACACCAGGAATTTGTGCGGGTACGACCCGGGAAGGTCCCTTGATATCCAGACCGTAGGTATCCTTCCAGTACTGCTGCATGTCGTGGAGGCTTCCCAGGTTTTTCGAGTCGTTGCCGGCGGAAACCACGACGGTTACTCCTTTTTGAATGGCGTACTGCACGGCGCGATGGTACGCCACCATGGAAGCGGAATCGCCTTTTTCCCCGTAGTTTTGCGCCATCCAGCGCCAGCCGCCGATACTCATGTTAACGACGTCCACCTCATCGTTTGCCGCCGCTACCAGAGCGTCCGTAATCCAGGACTGATAGGCCCCGCCGGTTGCGCCGAATACGCGGTACGCCCGCACTGTCAAATTGGGCCCGACGCCCAGCACTTTGCCGTTGGCGGCAATGGAACCGGCGACGTGGGTGCCATGTCCGTTTTCATCCCAGGCATCAGAGGTTCCGGGAACGAACGTCCTGCTGCCTGCCTCATCGGCGTTGTCCTTTAAATCCGGATGGTCGAAGTCCAATCCCGTATCAATCACGCCGACGACGGTGTTGTGATTCCCCTTGCTGATTTCATGGGATTTAAAGTGATTCGTTACCTTATGAATATCCCACTGCAGATCGTGGTAGTTTTGATCCGGATCGTCCCAATCCGGCTCGGGAACATCGGTGATCGGTTGGCCGTCAGCCCCGCCCGGATCTTCCTCCAGAAAGATCTCCAGCTCCTCTTCCGCCACCTGTATTTCATTGTTTTCCAGTATCTTGTCAAGAAAATCAGGCTCGTTGGAAGTGGCAGACACAATGCCGACTTCCTCAATGGCCCGCTCCACTTCACCGCCTGCTTCTTCAATGATCTCTTCAAAATCATTCGGGAGATCTTTTCCTTTGAAAGCGATGAGATAGGACGTTTCTTTTTCCTTAGCGATAGCCGACGGCGCCTGAACGCCGGAAAGAACCCCAGCCATAATCGTCAGAACCAAGGTAGTGCTGATCCCCATCAAGGTAAACGTTTTTTTCATCGTCAATCCCCCGTTATGATTAGTTAAGAATCACCTTCACTTCCGATTCTATCGAATTGGTAAATTTTTGCTAGCAAAACCGTTCGATTCAAAATGATAGAGATAGACAGATTGGTCAGTGATTTTCCTATTGACACGCGCTGGACTCGACGAACCTTGTTGAAGGGGACGGAATGTTGTCCTACAAAAAAATAACACCATCCTCCCCTGGCTCGGGGGAAGATGGTGTCCTGGTAATGTTGATTCAAATTGACTAGGTCCGCTTCAGTTGTCGTTTACGCTCCTGCTCTTCGGCGCGGCGCTGTGCGCGGTTTTTCGGCTCGGCATCGCCGGAGGTTGCGCTGTTGGGGCGCTCCGACGGTCCGGAGGTCTGCAATTGGGACTGGTCGGCAGCCTGACCGCGGATCACCTCCTGACGCTCCAGGTTCTGGCTTACTTCCGCCTTCATGACGTACATGGCCACTTCTTCCTCGATGGCGGCAATCATCGCCTGGAACATCTCGAAGCCTTCGAACTGGTACTCACGCAGCGGGTCGTTCTGGCCGTAGGCCCGGAGGTGAATACCCTGGCGCAGCTGCTCCATCGCGTCGATGTGGTCCATCCATTTGCTGTCGACCGCACGCAGGACGACCACTTTTTCGAACTCGCGCATCATTTCGCCGATTTCTTCTTCGCGCTTCGCATACTGCTTCTCCACTTCGTTTTTCAGGAGTTCCACAATCTCCTCGGCTTCCTTGCCTTTCAGATCCTGCAAGGTCAGTGTCTCGTCGTGCAGGAAGGTGTTGTTCGCCACTTCCAGGAGACCCTGCAGGTTCCACTCCTCCGGAACCTCTTCCTTCGGGCAGTGCGCTTCCACATTGCGTTCAATCACGCTGTACAGCATGCCCAGCACAACCTCACGAAGATTGTCTTTCTCCAGAATATCGCGGCGCTGCTTGTAGATGACTTCGCGCTGCTGGTTCATGACGTCGTCGTACTGCAGAACCACTTTACGGGCGTCGAAGTTCGCCCCCTCAACCCGCTTCTGCGCAGACTCGACGGCGCGTGTGACCAGGCGGCTCTCGATCGGCATGTCTTCTTCCATACCCAGACGATCCATCATGTTCATGATGTTCTCTGCGCCAAAACGACGCATCAGCTCATCCTGCAGGGAAAGGAAGAACTGGGAAGAACCCGGGTCCCCTTGACGTCCGGCACGACCGCGCAGCTGGTTGTCAATCCGTCGGCTCTCATGGCGCTCCGTACCGAGAATGTGCAAGCCGCCCACTTCCGCTACGCCTTCGCCCAGCTGGATGTCGGTACCGCGGCCCGCCATGTTGGTCGCGATGGTAACCGCTCCGTATTGGCCGGCACGCGCTACGATTTCCGCTTCCCGTTCATGGTGCTTTGCATTCAATACGTTATGCGGCACGCCTTTTTGTTTCAGCATGTGAGACAGGCGCTCGGAGTTTTCGATGGAGATGGTTCCCACCAGCACCGGCTGCCCTTTTTTGTGGCGTTCTACAATGTCGTTCACAACGGCTCGGTACTTCGCCGCTTCCGTTTTGAAGATCAAGTCCGGCAGGTCTTTGCGGATAACCGGGCGGTTCGTCGGAATGACGACCACGTCCATGCCGTAGATTTTTTTGAACTCTTCTTCTTCCGTCTTTGCGGTACCGGTCATGCCGGCCAGCTTCTGATACATCCGGAAGTAGTTTTGCAGGGTGATGGTAGCGAGCGTCATGCTCTCGCTTTGCACGCGCAGGCCTTCCTTCGCTTCGATGGCCTGGTGCAGGCCCTCACTGTAGCGGCGGCCCACCATCAGACGGCCGGTAAATTCGTCGACGATCACGACCTCGCCGTCCTGAACGACGTAGTCCACATCGCGGTGAAACAGCACTTGCGCCTTCAACGCCGCATTGATGTGATGGTTGAGCGTCATGTGCGCCGTATCGTACAGGTTGTCGATGTTGAACGCCTTCTCCACCTTGGCGACGCCCTCGTCCGTGAGGGTCACGATTTTCAGCTTCTCGTCCACGGTGTAGTCTTTTTCCGCTTCCAGGCGCTTGACAAAATGGGCACAGATATAATAGAGCTCGGTGGAGCGGTTCGCCGCACCGGAAATGATCAACGGCGTACGCGCTTCGTCAATCAGGATGCTGTCCACCTCGTCAATAATCGCGTAGAACAGCGGACGCTGCACCATCTGCTCTTTGTACAGCACCATGTTGTCGCGCAAATAATCGAAGCCAAACTCGTTGTTCGTTCCGTAGGTAATGTCGCATTGGTACGCAGCCCGCTTTTCCTCCGAGCTCATACCGTGCTTGTTGAGCCCTACGGTCAGTCCGAGGAAGTTGTACAGCTTGCCCATGGTCGTCGAGTCGCGTTCAGCAAGGTATTCGTTCACGGTAACGACGTGAACGCCTTTTCCCAGCAGTGCGTTCAGATAGGTAGCCAATGTGGCCACCAGGGTCTTCCCTTCCCCGGTTTTCATCTCGGCGATGCGGCCTTCCTGCAGCACCATACCGCCAATCAGCTGCACGTCAAAGTGGCGCATGCCCAGCACCCGCTTGGATGCTTCACGGACAACCGCAAACGCCTCGTTCAAAATGTCGTCCAGCGTCTCTCCCTGAGCCAGGCGAGACTTGAACTCCTCTGTCTTTTGTTTCAACTGCTCGTCGGAGAGAGCGGAAATCTGCGGCTCCAGCGCATTGATCTTTTCCACGCGTTTAAACATCTTTTTTACTTCGCGTTCGCTGCTGTCACCAAATATCTTTTTTACAAGTCCTAACATAAGGACACCCCTTCCTAGTGGCAAAACCACCCCAATCTACTTCTTTGCAAAAGCCACACCCAGGTCCCCGCAGGTTGAATCTACCTCGACATTCTCTAACAAACTATTTTAACAAATGATTGTAAACAAACACAAGCAAAGGGAGTTGCCAGAAGAAGACAACTCCCTTACAATAACCGGTTACGATTTTATTTCGGTTCAATCAAGCCGTATCGGCCGTCGTTGCGGCGATACACGACATTGACGTCATTGGTTTCACTGTTCTGGAAGACGAAGAAGCTGTGGCCCAGCATATCCATTTGCAGAACGGCTTCTTCCGCATCCATCGGTTTTAAATCAAATCGCTTGTTGCGCACGATGCTAATGTCAATTTCTTCATCATCGGCAAGAACGGCAACCGGTGCTGCGTCGCGGACCAACGCCCGGTTGTTGGGTTCAATGCGAATCTTGCGCATCAGTTTGGTTTTATGCTTGCGGATTTGACGTTCCAGTTTTTCGACAACGAGGTCGATTGCTGCGTACATGTCTTCATGTGTCTCCTCCGCCCGGATAATCACGCCGGTTAGCGGGATTGTCACCTCAATCGTTCCTTCACCCCGCAGAACACGCAACGTCACATGTACGTCCGTGGGTTGAGGAGTGTCGAAGTATTTTTCAAGACGGCCTACTTTTTTCTCCACATACTCGCGAAGTGCTGCAGTAACATGAATGTTCTCACCACGAATGTTAAACTTCATGGTTCATAACCTCCTTCCGTCTATGCTATAACTATTCCGTTCTTCCGTAAAAAATCCTTCCCGCGTACTGATAAATAATTTACAAAAACTTTACAATTCGTCAGCTTCCGACAATAGATCTCAAAAAGATTGTTCATTGCCGTGTTATAATAGGCATAATTACCCAGTTGTTTCAATGATCGTTTTACATTGACAGTGGAGGAATATGAATGGCTGAGAGCAAACCCTCTTTCTCGCTGGTCGGAACCGTTCTGGAACGGGACGTCTTTAATCCATACGGGCTTTTTCTGCTGCCGGCTCAGAAAATGCTTCAGTATGAAGATATTATCTTGCTGCAAAAACATCGGGTTGAATCGGTGTCTGTCTCAAAGCCGGCCGAGGTTTCCCCGCTGGAAAAACCGTTCGACAGCTGGAACGATCGGGAAGCGGCCAGACAGTATCTCGCCACTCTCGATCAAACGCGAGATCTCTTCCGGAAGATTACCGAGGTGTATATCCCTCCACTCAACCAGTTTCAGGAAGCTTTTTTTCCGATTCTTGACAAGGTACTGAATCGCAACGGTATCCTCCAGTATATGTATCTACGGGAAGGTTCGACGGATTATACTTACCGGCATTCCATCAATGTCGGAATTCTCGCAGCCATCATCGGCAAACTTATGAACTACTCCCCTGAGCAAGTGATTCTGTTGGGACAAGCCGGTCTATTGCACGACGTCGGGAAGATGGTCGTACCGTACGACATCTTGATGAAACCGGACAAGCTGACGAGTCACGAATTTGAGATCATGAAACAGCACACGGTGTTCGGTGCGGACCTGTTGCTTAAGGCAGAAGACAGTCACGACCTTTTCACCCTGGGAGCGCTTCTGCACCATGAGCGTTTGGATGGTTCCGGGTACCCGGAAGGACGCAAGTGGGACACAATTCCGCTCGAATGCCAGATCTTGAGCGTAGCTGATGTGTTTGACGCCATTTGTACAGATCGTGTGTATAAAAGGGGCACCTCTCCGTTTGATGCTGCCAGAGTACTGTGGGAGTCAGCTTGTGATGGAAAGTTGAATGCGGAAATCGTAACACGCCTCGTCCACTACATCGCCCTGTTGTTTGTAGGGGCGACAGCCGTCTTAAACAGCGGACAGCATGTGAAAGTCGTGCTGATCCACACGGACGAACCCATGCGGCCTTTGGTGCATATGGGCGAGGAATATATCGATTTGCGCCAGCACCGTTCGTTGTCTATCGAAAGAATGATCGGCTAAATAAGAAAACCCACCCGGCATTAGCTAACGCTTCGCCGGGCGGGGCCCTAAGAAAACCCCCTGCGTTTTTTCAAATCCGCAGGGGGTGTTTGTTTTATCGGGAGAGAAAGCGTTTACATCTTGACGACGTTTGCTGCTTGAGGACCACGATCGCCATCGACGATGTCGAACTCAACCGCTTGTCCTTCGTCGAGCGTTTTGAAGCCCTCTGATTTAATAGCGGAGTAGTGCACGAATACGTCGCCGCCGTCCTCGCGCTCGATGAAGCCATAGCCTTTTTCTGCGTTAAACCATTTCACTTTTCCTTGCATGTAACATACATCCCTTTCTATTCACAAACTTGAGATAGACGTCCCATGAATCGAATATATCACTACATTTCACGCAAAGTCAAATTTACCCTTATTTGGGTGAATATCTCTTCTCCAGACCTCTGACCACCACTCGGGAAAGGAACAGGGTGAGAATGAGATAGACGGCCGCGGACGTCAGGTATGGAGGATAGCGTTCAAACGTGTTCTTGGCCACGCTGAAAGCCGCATACCCCAGCTCTGGCGTGGCAATCACCGCCAGCAGCGAAGAGTCCTTCAGGAGCGCGATGAACTCGTTCCCGAGTGCCGGGAGCATGCGCAAAAACGCCTGCGGGATCACGATCAAGCGCATCGCCAGTCCTTTGGTCATCCCGAGGGAGCGAGCCGCTTCCATTTGCCCTGGATCAATCGACTGGATTCCGGCGCGGAAAATCTCGGCAATGTACGCCGCTGCGTTGAGCGACAGGGCGACAAAACCGGAAAAGATGGCGGAAGGGATTTCCGCTTGCGGAAAAAACGTTTGCCAAATGGATGGAATCACGGCAAAGTGTATCAAAAGGATTTGGACAAACATCGGGGTTCCCCGGAACAGCTCCACGTAAATCGCGCTGGGGATGCTGAGAAGCTTGTTGCTGGACAACTTGCCCAGCCCGATGAACAAGCCCAATATGGTACCGCAGATTGTAGCGACACTGGTCAATAGGATGGTATTAATAATGCCTCGAATAAATAATTCCCGATATTCGTAGATTACACTCCAATCCAGAACGATTCCCCCTTACTCCTGCTGGTAATTGAAACGGGTACGTCCTTCGACGTACCCGCACTGGACGAGTGACTATTGTTGACCGAAGTACTGTTTGTAGATTTCCTGCAGTTTTCCGTTGTCCTTGATGGTCTTCAGGCCTTGGTTGATTTTGTTCAGCAGCTCGGTATTCCCTTTCTTGAGCATGATGCCGTAGAATTCCTTCTCAAAGGAATCGTCCTTGATCAGCTTGTACTTTTTGCCGGTCATCTTTTTAGCGTAGTACTGCAGCACGCCGTTGTCCGCTACCACCGCATCCACTCGGCCGTTGAAGAAGTCGTCCACAGCAGACGGCATGTCGTCATAACCCTTGATGCCCTCATAGGTATCACCGAAGGCCTTTTTCACCACTTCTTCACCGGTAGTAGCCGACTGTACGCCGATTTTCTTGCCCTGCAGATCAGCCAGCTTGTTCACCGGGGAGTCTTCCGCAACCAGGATCAGCTGGTTTGCCTCAAAGTACGGTTCAGAAAAGTCGTATTTTTCCTTGCGCTTCTCGGTGATCGTGATGGAGGAAATTCCGATATCCACGGTTCCTTTGTCCAGTCCGTCAAAAAGCGGATCCCAGCCGGTGTTTTTCCATTCGATTTTGATGCCTGCGGCTTCCGCGATGGCGTTCATTACATCGATGTCATGACCGGAAATTTTATCCGCCTCCATCATCTGGAAAGGAGGATATGCCGCGTCGGTACCCACTACGTATACCTTGTCAGAGGCGCCTTGGCCAGCTGCTCCGCCTACCGAGGACTGTTGACCGCCAGATGTTCCGCAAGCGGAGACCACCAAACCGATCCCTACGGTAAGCACCAAAGAGGTAAACCACTTTTTACCCAATTTCATCTTTGCAAAAACCCCCTTACTTCTTTCTGTGTTTGTTTTGTAGTTCATTTTCCCCAGACCTGTCCACACGGAAACAGCATGTGAATTGCGTTCTCCACAAAGTTGTCCACATTATCCACAGGCGCTTGTGCACAAGCTGGGAATAACTTTTCTTATTCGTCACACCGGGTCCGTTCCTTGCCTATCATGGTAAATTTTAGCAGTAGTGGAACCAGTATGCCCGAAAAGAAAAAGGAAAGATCCTAACTGAGATAGTTCTCCTCTATCCTGAAAGAATCCTTCCGCCAAAAAAGTTTTTATAGGATAAAAATTCTGGTTATTCCACCTTGTCAGCCAAAATCACGATCTCCACCCGTCGGTTGCGTGCCCGGTTTTGTTCGTTTGAATTGTCCAACAGCGGGTTATACTCCCCCATGCCGGCAACCGTAAAGCGGGAGGCAGGCAAACCGTGGCCGTCTACCATCTCACGCATCACCGCAATCGCCCGGGCCGAGGACAACTCCCAGTTGGAACGGTACGGGCTGTGCACGACCGGTACGTCGTCGGTGTAGCCTTCGATGCGCACCCGATGGGAGAATCGCTCAAGAACTCCGGCGATCGTGCCGACGATGCTCTTCCCCTTTTCTTCGAGTTCGGCCGAACCGCTTGCAAACAGCACGCTCTCCGGCAGCCGAACCATCAGGCCCTCACCTGTTTCCTCAAAGTCGATGTTCAATTCCTGCAGGGCGGAAGACAGCTGCGTCTTCACCGTATCCATGTCGCGCTGGGCTTCGTCCGGGCGGTTCCCGATGGCCTCGATAGAGGAAACCAGCTCCCTCCGCTTCGCTTCCAGCAGGTGAATCTCCCGCTCCAGCTGCAGCTTTTGCAGCGTAAGAAGATCCACCGTCTTGTGGCTTTCTTCCAGGGTGGCCTGCTGGTCCGCCTCCGCCTTTTTCACCTCGTCCAGCTTCACCTGGATCTTGGCCGAGTGGGCCGCCGCAATGATCACGATGATGACAAACAACAAGGTAAACAAGTCGCTGTAGCTGATCAGCCAGCTTTTCTCCAGTTCCTTCTCGTCGTAAAGGCGTTCATCCTGCATACTCGCTCTGCCTTTCGATCGTCCCCTTCATGCTGCCCGGTTCCCGGATCAGCACCATTTTTTGGTCCCCCGGCAGGAACGAATTCAGTTTTTCAAAGAGCAAGCGCGGCGTCTCCATCCGCTGCAGGCTGATGCAGCCTTCGATATACAGCCGCTTTTCGAACATCTCCTGGTCGAAGATGTCCATCAGCCGGTAGTAGCAAGGAAGCGCAAACAGGTTGGCCAAAAGCGCCCCGTACAGCGTCGCGACGACGGCCGAGCTCAGGCTGTGCCCCGTCCGTGTGAAGTCGGACAGCGTCTCCAGCACCCCCGTCATCCCCAGCAGCGTCCCCACCAGCCCCATGCCCGGAGCCAACAGGCTGATCAGGCGGAAAAAGCCTGCGGCCTGCTGGTAGCGGTACTGCTCTCCCTTCAGCTCATTTTCCAGCACGAGACGAAGCTCGTCCTCCTGCATCCCTTCGATTGCCAGCAGACTGCCCCGACGCACGAACGAGTCTTTCTCGTTCTGCAGCTCCTTCTCCAGCGCCAGATAGCCCTGCTCTTTCTGCACGAGCGCGTAGTAGTAGAAACGCTTGATCGTCTCCTCCACATTGCCCTCCCGGCCGTGGATCAGCAGGCGGGCCAGGGAGCGCAGGTCGATGTGCTTTCGTTTGATCGCATAGGAAATGATGATGGAGAGCGCCACCAACTCGATGGCCGTGATGTTTAGCAAGTCAGTCAAGCTGCCGTTCAGGTAGACGGCGTGCACAAAGATGAGCAGCACGGCTCCGATCAGCAAGAGGGAACGACGGTTTGTTGAAAGCTGCATGAATTCTTTTTCACCACCACAAAAATGTTTAAAAGTTCCAATGTTCTTTATTATAACAGAGTGAAAACAGAAAAAAACGGCCGATTGCTCGACCGTCAAGGGGTGGATAAATTTGATGCAGTGGGAAGAAACATGTTCCCGATCTTCGCTCCGGTCTACGCCCTGCAAAGATGCGCACACGGTTCGCTCCTCAACGATTCACGGGGAAGCGCCAAAGCCGCTTCGCTACGCATTTTATTCAGAGGTGGCGCTTCTTTTTCCCGTGAAATCGCCGTTCCGCTAGGCTGGGCTTCGCTAGTCGCTCCGCCTGGAAACATGCTTCTCCTCGTTTCAATCGTATCTAAACTATCTGATCAGGCGGTTACAGGATTCCTTGCACGTCCTTCCATTTTTGGATGTCCCGCTTTTGAAAGCGGTAGTCCTGATACAATACCTTGAAGTCAGCTTCCATGTCATCAAAGCGTTTTTCGAAACGTTCAAAACGATTACTGAATCTGATGAGTTCCTCTTTCGTTTCAGCCATGTCTGTTTGAAAGGACGCAACGTCTTGTTTCAGAATCGCTACGTCTTGCTTCAGTTCGGCTACATCTGCCTTCAGTACTGCCACGTCCTGCTTCAGCTCGGCGACATCTGCCTTCAGCTGTAGAACTTCCCCCTCCAACCGACGCACATCCAATGTCAACGCATCCAGCTTGGAGTTCGTCACTTCCTGATTTTCCCGAATGGCGTACAGCAATGAAAGAATTTCGTCCTGCATCCGACCACACCTTCCCTTTGTCTTTTCATTATAGCAGGGGGAGTGGGGCAAAAAAATCTTGAATCATAGAAAAGTGATTCCAATCCGATAAGAATAAGGAATCATTTGGGAGGAGGTGTTGTGGATGAATATCAGCAATTACATGGGGGCTCAGCTGGCGTCGCTTCAGCACGCCGTCAGTCTCAGTGTCATGAATATGGCACAGACCACCCAGGCGGCAGGGGCAACGGTCATGCTGGAGGACTTCGCCAAGGCTCAGGCAGGTGTGCAGGGGGCTCCGCATCCGACGCTGGGGCAGCGGTTGGATGTGAGGGTGTAGAGTGAAAGAGGAAGAAGAAAGACGGTCTAGTGGAGTGCTAGGCCGTCTTTTCTCTTACGAACATCAGGAGTAAGCTGCAAGGACCTTTTCAACTGCTTCCACAACGTCATTGACGTCATCATCGCTCATTGCCGGAAAGAGAGGCAAGGTCAGAATTCGATCATACAGTCGTTCAGCTTCCGGTGCCAACCCTTTCCGATATCCCTGTGCTTGATAGTACGGATGGAAGTGGACGGGAATATAGTGAACGTTTACCCCAATGTTTTCTGCAACCAATGCATCAAAGATCTCTTTCCGGGTCGCGTTCAGCTTTTCCAACTCCAGTTGAATCACGTAGAGATGCCAACTGGAGTTCCGATCATCGGCTTGATATGGAATCGTAGTCAAAGGGTGACGGTTGAACTGGCTGTTATACCGTTCTGCGATTTCCCTGCGCCGGGCGACAAACTTGTCCAGCTTTTGCAGTTGCGTTATTCCGAGTGCGGCTTGCATGTCCGTCATCCGGTAATTGTAGCCGAGGTCTACCATTTCATAATACCATGGTCCCTCAAGCGAATGTTGCATGAGAGCCTGATCACGCGTAATTCCATGACTTCGAAACAAGAGCAAACGCTGATAGTATTCGTCAGAATTCGTAGTAATGACTCCGCCCTCTCCCGTTGTTACGTGCTTGACCGGATGGAAGCTGAACATGGTCATATCGGCGATGCTTCCCACGGGTTTTCCCTTGTAGCTGGCCCCAAGCGAATGGGCGGCATCTTCAATGACCACCAAATGATGTTCCTTGGCCATTGCCATGATTTCATCCAGGTCAGCCGGCTGCCCTGTATAGTCAACAGGAATAATCGCTTTTGTTCGTTCGGTGATCAGGGAGCGGACCTTTGCGGGATCGATATTGTACGTGTCCGGGTGAATATCCGCAAAAACAACCGTCCCGCCACAATACCGCACACAGTTCGCACTCGCAGAAAACGTCATCGGAGACGTAATTACCTCGTCGCCCTGCCGGATTCCCGCTGCATAGCAAGCAGCATGTAAAGCGGCAGTTCCATTGGAAAAGGCAACCGCGTACTTGGCTCCGGTCGACTTCGCTATCTGATCTTCGAACTCCTTGATTTTGGGGCCTTGCGTTAAAAACGGAGAACGGAGCGTCTCTACCACCGCATGGATATCTTCTTCGTCAATCCATTGTCTCCCGTACGACAGATAGCTGTCTCGGACCGGCTTTCCTCCGTGAATGGCTAAAGTCCCTTGCTTAAGCATCTGGTCGTCCCCCTAGATTAAGTTGGTAGACGCAATCCATTCTTCCGTCCGGCGAATTCCCTCTTCCAGGGTAACTTCCGGTTTCCATCCGAGCAACCGCGTTGCTTTCTCATAGTTGCACAGCAGTTTCTGAATTTCCGACTGCGGGTGGATATGTTCCACATGCTGAATGCTCTTGGGGTCTTGCACAATCATGAGCGCCAGATCATTGATACTGATGTCACGCCCAAGCCCCGCGTTGACAATGTGACCGTTAACGGCGTCAGAATACCCCGCTTGTACAACGAACCGGGCGCAGTCTTCCACATACAACAGGTCGCGAGTTTGCGTACCGTCTCCGTAAATATTCAGTGTTTCCCCACTTAATTTCCGTTTGAGGAAAACGGCGACAACCCCACCTTCGCCACCAGTCTTTTGAAACGGGCCGTATGTATTAAACGGGCGAATCACTACCGTTGGCAAGCCATAAGCAAAGTAGTAGGAGAGAACCATATTTTCACCCGCAATTTTCGCCCCGGCATAAGGCGAAGCAGGTTTGATCGGATGCTCTTCCGTAATGCCTTTTTCATCGGTGCAGCGGTCATACACCATGCACGTACTCATGAAGACCATTTTTACGTTGTGTTTGCGGCATTGTTCCAATACGTAAAACGTCCCCACCGTATCATTGTTAAACGCGGTACGTGGATCATCGATACTGTCTTGGACATTGATGCTGGCTCCCAAGTGATAGCAAATGGAGAACTGGTTCCGGAAAAGCTCTTCCAATGTTCCCTCGTCTTTTATGTCACCATGCACGAATGCTCGAAAACCGGGATGGGATTCCAGATCGGCAATATTTTCACGACGACCATTTGAGAGATCATCCAACACCCAGACCTGATGCCCGTCCTCAAGCAATCGCTTTACCACCCATCGTCCAATAAACCCTGCTCCACCTGTAACGAGTACGTTCATCATTCTTCATCCTTTCCCTATTCGTCGAACAAATCCCAGCTTGCCGGCGTACCTTTCGGAATATCTCTCTTCACTCTTTTTCCCAACAGGACATCATAGTACTTGGGCGGAAGCCCATGCCCCGGACGAATGGCCCGAAGATTTTGTTTCGTCAGCGGTTCGCCTGCCTTCACGTCTTCCACCACATACAAGGATCGACGAAACACAAGCGAGTTCTTCTCTTTTTCAGTCGGCCCGTAGCTCACTCTACCCAAGCCTTGCCATGCTCTCTCTGTTTCAACGACCAGACTGTGAAACTCTTCCGGTTCCAAAGAAAACGCGGAGTCAACCCCTCCATCCGCTCTCCGCAAGGTAAAGTGCTTTTCAATCACAGTTGCTCCGAGCGCTACGCTGGCAACAGCAACGCCCACTCCCATCGTATGATCGGACAAGCCAACTTCTACATCGAACAACTGACGCATGTGCGGAATCGTGAGGAGGTTCGAGTTTTCGGGAGACGCCGGATAGGTACTGGTGCACTTTAACAAGACAAGATCTTCGCACCCCTCTTCTCTTGCTGCCCGCACCGCTTCGTCGATTTCCGCGATTGTCGCCATTCCCGTGGAGATAATGATTGGTTTTCCGGTTCGAGCCACTCTGCGTATCAACGGAATGTCAATGTTTTCAAAAGAGGCAATTTTATAAAGCGGCACGTCCAGACTTTCCAAAAAATCTACCGCAGACTCGTCAAACGGCGTACTGAATCCGATCATCCCCAGTTCACGACACCGATCGAAAATTGGCTTGTGCCATTCCCATGGGGTGTAGGCTTCCTGATACAGCTCGTAGAGGGACTTTCCTTTCCACAAGCTGTTCGGGTCGTTAATAAAGAACTCTCCTTTTTGGTAGTCGATTGTCATCGTATCCGCCGTGTACGTTTGAATTTTCAAGGCGTGTGCTCCCGCTTTGGCAGCCGCCTCCACAATTTCCAATGCTCGTTCCAGAGACTGGTTGTGGTTGCCGGACATCTCGGCAATGATGAAGGGGGGATACGCAGAACCAATTCTCCTATGCGCTACATTGATTTCTCGCATGCTGGGACCCCTTTTCAAAAGTATTGAAACATTACTTTTCTTCAACAAAGTATCTTTGCATGATATTTTCTCTGTGTTTTCCCCAGTCTTCGGAAAAACAGGCGAATGACAAGACATCTTCAAAATGTCCATTCTTGTAAATATGATTCACAAAATGGCCTTCTTGAACGAAACCCAGCTTCTGATGAAATCTGATACTGGCATCGTTGCTTGCAAGCACTTCTCCACAAATTTTTCTTGAGCCTATCGTTTCAAATCCGTAGCTTAAACCGAGTAACCCCATCGCCAGTCCGGAGCCTTTGGGAATATCCGTCTCTCCCAAATAAAAACCCCACGTACACCTCATATGTTTCGTATCTATATTCGAAAAACTAACCACTCCAACCGGGCGATTCTGATATTCAAAGATCAAACATTCATGCGTGTGGTCATTGCGCATCCTGTGAAACCAATTGACATGTTCTTCCCAGGAGATCAGATGATCGGAATACATATGCTGTCTGACTCTATCCGAGTTTCTCCACAGTAACACCTGCTCCAGATCCGCTTCTACGAAAGCTCGAAGGCTATATTCCGATAAACGCGGCATTAGTAGTTTACTCCCTTCAAAATGGCCTGTGCGACAGAAGTCACTCCTTCAGACTCAATGTCCCCCATGACCCTGATACATGCCTCACTCATCGATGCAATCATTTCGGGGTTCTGCTGCAGCGTCTGAAGTACACTCGCCAATTTTTCCGAGGATACATCCTGATGTGTTCCCACATCTATGATACACCCGGTTTTAGCGACCGTTCGGGTTACTTGAATCTGGTTTTCAGCAGTAGTCACCGTAATCGCGGGCAAACCGAGCGCACATCGTTCCCATGTTGTGGAGCCGCCCGCACCAATAGCCAAGTCGGCCTGTAACATCAATTCCGCCATATAAGTTATTTGGCAATGAAACCTCGTGTTTGGCATGTTTGCACACAGCTCGGCAATCTGTCCTCGGTACGGATTTGATGTGCCGACTACGACATCAACCATTACATCCTTCAGCCTTAGAATCTTAATCGCCTCGATGGCTTTTATTGTTTCATTCGTCGGATCACTCCCGCCAAAAAAGAGTAGAACCCGACGAACCCGTCCACCTCTTTTTCGAACAAGCTTGCGTGCCTCTCGAAACTCCTCCCGTAACATCGCATAGCGCGGCCCTATCAATTGCAGGCACTGATGAGGCACTAAACCATCGTAACGTGTTTCCATCTTTTCATACAAGTTTTGATCCAGTAAAATATCGCAATCATGCGCACGGTCTGCCAAATCATCAATCACCATAATATTGGCTGCGAACCTGCGTGCTTTTTTTTCCCATCTGTAATCAATCCCATAATGATCGACGATCAACCAATCCACCTTTTGGTTTCTCAACTGATCATTCGTCTGATCAACATCGATTTCCCACCATTCGTCCGAAGAACGTTCCGGCATGTCAGGCAACCTATTAACAAGAAACCCCTTTTGCTCAATGAATTCACACAGGTGCCCTGGATGTTCACGGCTTATAATCCGGATGGAGGCACCTTTCCGTCTCAACTCGTCAGCCAGAGTTAAACACCGCATGACATGTCCGCTTCCGATCTGTACAGAAGCATCAACCCGAAAGAGTACGTGCACAGGATCAATCCCTTTCTTGATCTGGAGAAAGAAAAACCCCCATTGGGGGATTTTTAAATTTTTCTATCTACAATGAATCCTAGTTTTTCGTAAAAATTAGCGACAATGTCCATAATTTTTTTCGAAGGAATTTCCTTGATCACTTCATTGGTGCTATCGTTTATTACTTGCACATAATATTTGTTTAATTCATCGTGCAGAACAAACTTAAGATGAGAACTTTTTGACTCCAACCATTTATTCAGATGATTGAGCTCTTTGGTAATTTCCTCTTTACTGTAACTCTTCTCCGGCTGAACAGCTTCGTTACCCTCTTCCTGCTGGCGATTGTCCGTTCGTTGCTCTGATACGAAGTCCGTCTTTCCATTGTCTACTTTGCCAGCATTCACTCCCTTTATTTCCACTTCGATCTTCCTTTCCTTTTTGGCTTTCCCTGATCATTTTTTCTTGTCTATAAAGGCACCATAAGGCATGATTCGAGTGTAGGCATTGTAATTCGTACTAACTGACTGGCTATGCTTTGTATCGCGTATTTTTTGTGACAGATGATTCATCGCTCTTGCAAGAAGCTGCCCTGCCACATTTTCCTTTTGTTTGCATTTCTCGAACAAAACGACATATTTGTCAGGGGCCTTTTCTTGCGTCAACCGTTCGCCTAAGGCCTGCAGCAGTCGTTCACGTTTTTTAAGTATGACACCGATCCCATCCTCATCCGTTTCTTCCAATACAGGACGATTGCACGCCTCGATCAGAGCATCCGTACACTCCATCAGTTGTTGAAAAAGGTTTTCCACTCCGATCTTCATGCCAACCTCCCTAGTTTTGTTGACTGCGTGCGACCATCATGGCTTGTTTCCACGTATCACGGAACTCCACAAAAAATCCTTCGACTTCATCCAAGATTGCAATGTCTTTCTTTACGTTTGCCTCAATCATACGGCGTTTCATGTAATCATAGAGGAGGAGCATTTGTTCAGCAATTGGATACTTTCGGTCAAGCGTAATAATCAACTCACTTAAAATATCTTGGACACGCATGTTTAGATCGTGCGCCTTGTTATATTGCTTCTCCTGAATGGCTTGTTTCGCTCTTTTGATAAACTTGATGGCGCCATCGTACAGCATTAGCGTGAGATCTTCCGGAGTAGCCGTGCCCACTTGATTTTTCTTATAGGTGTTGTGCGCCGATGTTTGAATCATAATGTACCTCCATTACCCTTACTGAAAAAAAGAGCTGAGATAAGCTCCCTGGGAGTTAAGTTGATTAAGCGCTTGTTCCAATTTTGCATATTGGCTGTACAATTTCTGCTCATATGCGGGTAAATCGTATTCCTCTCTCGCAATTTGACTCGTATAATCGTCAATTTGCCGCTGAAGATAACTTTTCGTTGGTACGATCTGCGTTTTCTCCGTTAAACGCTTGATAATATCTGAATTCACTGTTTCGTACAATCTTGTTCCAATCCCCGCATCCAGCCCTGTAATCAACCGGCCGGACGCATCACGTGCACCATCTTTGGTAAACAAAGTAGCGACTTGTTCCGGCGACGTTTCCAAAGCACTCCGCAGCTTTGTTTCGTCAATGTAGATTTTTCCATTCTCCTGATAGGCATACAAATTGCTTCCGCCAGATGGCGTAGTTGTAATTCCGATATCAGCCAGGGAATCAAATTGGCCTGCACCAATCCCTGACACAATATCGGCAAGATTGCGCCGCATCTTATCCAACCCGCTCTTCATCACAGTGTCTCCACGCAGCAAGCCTGACTTTGCTTTTTGCTCCCATAATTCGATCTCACTGTCTTTCATCTCTTGCTTCTGCGTGTCGGTTAGCGGCAGATAATTCCGGTAACGAGGCTCGTTCAATTTATTGTTCATGGATGCGATCAATTCATTGTATTTATCAAATACACCCTTGATCGTATTGACCACACTGTCTACATCCGAGGTGATGGAGGCATTAATGGTATAATCGGCCACACCCAGAGTGGCAGGGTCCTTTAATAGGGTGAAGCTAATGTTGTTCATGGTAAAGGTATTGGAGCGTACAGAAGTTATTCCCATGCCATTGAAATCTACCTTGGCATCCTGTCCGGTAACTTGACCGGTCGTTGTCGCTCCTAGGGCAGCCAATCCCAGCTTGTTCAAAAAGTTAGCGTCACTCGAATCAAGTTGAATTATGGCATCATCACCAGTTTGCGTGCTGATTAACGTCAGTTTGTCCGAGAGTTGATCGTACGAAGCTTTCACCCCGGTATTGGCGGATTCCGCATTAATCTTTGAAACAATCTGATTAATGTTGTCCCCGTTCGTAATGGAAATCGCCTTTACGCCAAGCTCCCCCGTGACCGTAAGAGTAAGATTGGACGTTGCAACTGCTTGTGTGGTATCGGATGCCACCCCAAGAGAGCCACTGCTCGCCATCATGGCGTTCTTGGCGATTTGCGTCACCTTCAGGGTAAAGTTGCCGTTCACCGCACCCGGGTTCGGCTTCACCGTTACTTTCTGGGAATCATCCGTGGAAAGGCTTGCCTTCTTCGCCAGGAATGTAGATTCCATCGTCAGTTTGCGGGTTTCTGTCAGAAAAGATGAAACCTGCGTGTTCATATCGCGGTAAGCATCCCTCTGCCAGGTAAGCCACGTTACTTTTTGTTGTTTTGTATCAATGGGAATACGCTTGACTTGCATCTGCTGCTTGACGAGGGATTCAATGTCCAATCCCGAACCCAAACCGGTGATCCTTACTGGCATAAACGTCACCTCTCTCCAGTCTTCCTATTTCGTTATCGGCATTTTTCTGCTAATCATTTACTTTTTTGTTCCACGTGCCCGTTAATCAAATACAGATCCGGTCTTGCCTGCATGAGTTCAATCCCTTTTGTCCAGCTAAACCATTTATCCTGATACAGCGCCTGATAGATCTGCTGGATCAATTCCCAATCTTCCACCGTATCCAGTGTCCACCGATACTGCGAATAGTCAGCTTCCCCACTCACCGGCTTGCAGGTAAACCGCACCGGATTTTCATACAGATAGGGGGTGACATGCTCGCGTTGGTGGGGCTCATTCGCTTCCCGATACGCCGTTTCAAGCGCCTGAAAGGTGAATACCTCCGTATCCAGCCCCCTCGGATAACTGCGTACCAAAGTATTGCTTGCGTAATCCGTCCCTGCATGTTCATGCATCGTCTGTAATACCATTCCTGACACTTCCGGATCCAGCAGGGGACAGTCGGAGGTAATTCGCATGATGACATCCGCTCTTGCCTGCATGGCCGCTTTATAGTAACGGGAGAGCACGTCCGCTTCGCTTCCCCGATGAAAGGGGACTTGAAGACGGCGAGACTCTTCTACGATCACATCGTCATCCGGCTGAACCGTCGTCGCTACCACCACTTCGTCAATCCCCGGGATTGCCGATGCCCGTTGGACAACATGTTCCAGTACCGTTTTGCCTGCAAGCATCCTCATCACTTTTCCCGGAAGGCGTGTCGAGCCCATACGAGCCTGAATGATCACAACATTGCGCATCGGTTTCTTCCCCTTTTTAAATTAAACGTTCCTCCAGAATCCATCTTCTCAATGTTTCCCGATCGATCGGTTCTTCTGAATGAGAGTTTACTTCCCTGTGCATCATTTTGATCGCATGGGGATATAGTGACGATTCCGTTTTGTCTTGGAAAGCGCTGGGTATGATAAACATCTCCGGAAGCTCCCAAGCGTTCAGTTTTTCTTCCTCTGTCATTAATTCTTCGTACCGTTTCTCACCGGGACGCAAGCCGAATTCCTTGATTTGAATCTCATCCCGAATGCCGTACTTCTCGCACACTTCCTCAATGACAACATCGACAAGATCGCGCAGCAAGATCGTCGGCATCTTCAAGACGAACACTTCCCCCCCCAATGAAAGCTCATTGGCCTTGAGCATTAATTTCACAGCCTGGGTCATTGTCATCATGTAGCGGGTCATGTTCAGATCGGTTACCGTTACCATGCGCTTCTCCTGGATTTGTTTACAGAAAAGAGGGATAACCGAGCCCCGCGATCCCATCACATTGCCAAACCGCACGGACGAGAACACCGTCTGCTTCGGACCCTTCTGGTATTGTGCGGCAGAGATGAGACGCTCCGCCATCAACTTCGAGGCTCCATATGTATTTGTCGGTGCAATCGCCTTATCCGTCGAAGTGAACAATACCTTTTTTACCCCGTTCTGAATCGCGGCCTGAATCATGTTCTGGGTACCGATGATATTGGTCTGCACGGCTTCAAACGGATTATATTCACAAAACGGAACATGCTTCATGGCTGCCAGATGGAAGACATAATCGATATCCTCCATCGCACGCTGAAGCCTTTGCCCGTCTCTAACGTCACCGATCAAAAAACGCAGCTTCTGCTGCTGTTCCGAAAATACCTGCTGCATCTCGTACTGTTTGTATTCATCACGACTCATAATCCGGATTACTCGCGGATTCTGCGCCAACAAATATCGAGTTAATTTCTGACCTAGTGTTCCCGTACCGCCGATAACTAATATTTTCTTCCCTTCGTAATTCATACTCCCATCTCCCAGTTGCTTACATAGAAGTTAATCGAGCCCTACGGTGAAACGCTTCACGCACTTCGGATACATCAATATTTTGTACTTTGGTCAAAAAATCAGAAAGAGAGAGGTGTGTAAATCCATCGATGTAGGCGCCGCCTTCCGTGGCGTTGTAAAAGGTCTCACTGCTGTTTCGCGCTTGTTCCTCAAACCACTTTTTATAAATCAACAAATTCCGGGGAGCTACAACCGTCCCTTGCATGTCAAAAGCAATTACTCGTTCTCCTTTTGCCTGATGCTTCCATCGCTGAAAGAGTGGGGTCCCTTCCGCATGAGTTTGATCATTTGTATACGCAAGGTCTTGGCCGATTAGACAAAGTGGATGTAGCCCCAGCAATCGAGCTAGCGAAAAAAGTGTAGTGGATACAGATCCACCTGTATGTACGAGCGGTTCTCCACGTAGCAACGCTTCTTTCTCAGAAGGTGTAAATCCTTCTTGAAAAAGTATAAACTTGGGACCACAATATCGTTCTACCACTTCCGAGTATAGTGTACTTAGGAAAAATAGTGGAACGTTACTGTTCTCCCACCCTTCCAACTGGCGAAGCATTCCTGGCTGAGGGTCTGTCATGACAACAAAATCTGGTTGTATGCCATGGCGAAACAAAATAGGTAACGCTGTGCCAACGGCTCCTAAAAGGCAATGTTTTGCTACTATCGGAAGTAATGGTAAGGAATTAGTGAGAGAAGGTCCAGCACTAATAAGGATCACCGGAACAGGAGGAAAATCTCGGAATGCGGAAACGGATGGCCACGCTTTCCTGCTATTTCTCTTAAAGTTATCTTGTAATAAGTCACTGTGTGCTATTGAGCTATTTTGATGAACTTGATATTCCTGCAATACATGTTTCAGAGATGCCAACTCTTTCGGCATAGCACGAAGGGATGGCTCATGAACAATCACGTGTATTTGATGCACCTGCCAAGATTTTACCCGTTCAGAAAATACATGCAGATCCTCCGAGACAACAAACCTAAGTCGTGTGTTCTCCAGGATTTCCGCATACACTCCAGCCCGCTCCATTTGCAAAAAAGCAGATACGTTGGTTTCCCATACCTCAATGGAAACATTTACAGACTTGGTTTGCTTCAAGAGAGCCTTGACGTGATGCCCGCAACCAGCACCGTATAAAATAATACGATCTGACTCTTCCTTTCCCATGTTTCGAAGCTGCGCTTCAGCGAACCTCTCAGCTTCACTCGTAGGTTCATAACGGCTGTGCAGGAAAAATGGCGGAGCCTGGTTCTCTTGAACTGCCGCCGTCCACTCACCATTTTTCGCTTTTTCCAACTGCACTTTTGGTGCTTGCAATCGGATGTTAGACCGTTGTATGTACTGACTCCACGTATTCAATGAACCAACCTCTTTAACTTGTCGTCATAGGATAGTAACAAGGGCTTCATCTCGTATTCCAGCAGGTCGCATAGGGAGACAAAATCCTCTTGTTCCAATGCTATATTTAATTGACTGATCAGCGGCGCCAAAGCCGCCACGTCCCAATCTTTGAGTATCTGCTGATCCAGTTGCTGAATGCCACTTATGGCTTGCGTCAACCAAACCATTCCCTCCGAATACGCTATAAAGATATCTACCCAGCCACCCTGATGGGATTGAATGTCTTGGGCAATCTTCTCCGAAGCAGCCACCAGCTTTGGTACGTAGTCTTTCATGCTTTCCAGGGTTTCATTGATCAATTCTTGATGCATTATACGCCCTCCTCTTCTGTTTCCTCATCCTCGGGCAGTTCCCACTTTGGCTGGACCTTTAGACAGATCTCCTCCGGGTCGTATCCAAGTTCCAGAACTGCGTTGCGAATCCCTTCACGATAAACATCGATCACTTGTTGTTTCCCCTCAATAACTCGTTTCAAAAAGTAGCTTTGATGTGTCAAAATTTGCTGCAACCGCTCGATAGATGATACTCTGGAGATTGGATTCATTTTGACGTGATAGTTGGATAGGAGTGGACGATAGAAGAAACAAAGGAACGTATTACTTAATATTTGCCTCAACAAGTGTTCCACATTGCGTAAAACCCGGCTCGCTTTCATCTCTAGAAAATCAATCGTATTTACTGACTCACCAGACAACTCTGTTTGCAATTGCTGTGCTGCTTCCAAAATCTCCTCTGCAAACTGACTGATACGCTCCATCTCTCCCAATTGGTCGTTAAAAAAATTAACCATGCTTTCGAGTCTGTCTCTTACATCTTCGGATGAAACGGGTGGCAACTCATTAAATAGGTCCGGAATAGATTGTATCCTTTCCTGGCAATAGCTCTCCACCACTTCTCTAAACGGCATTTTCACCGTTCCTTTGATATCAGCACCGCCTTCTGTCGCATTAATCACCAATTGAGCAGGTAGAACATTGATCATATGTTCCATCCAATACAGGAATTGTCTCCACAACTCTCGTGATTTGACTTGTCCACCGTAGTAACCGTCAACGTAAACTGTTTTGTTAAAAAAGCTCTGATCATTCTGCAAGCTGCTTTGAATTTGTTTTCGTTGCTCGCTGGTCATCTCGATATCACTCTGGTTAACATAAAAACTGTCTTTACTGTGCGTCTCCCCCTCTTCTGAATAGGCTAAATCCTGACCAATAAATACGATCGGGGAGCCACCCAAGTGATGAGCTAGAGCATAATTTAGGTGTGCCACCGAATTTCCATTATAAAGTGTGCCAATATCTCCAAGCGCTTGGTTCATTAACCGACTGTGGACGATGTTTTCTTTAAATACTGGAACCACATATTGATTCCAGCTTCGCGGAATTCGCCCATCCATCAGCGTCAATGCAATCAGCGCAGTGTCTTCTGGAATTTGTACTCCTTTTATACTAAGATCGTAGGAATTCGGGCCTCGCTCTAATATGCACACAACATCAGGGGCAATACCGTTTTTCAACAAGACACGGAATGCTGATTCCGCACATATGATTAACGCTTTCCCTTTGACTCGTTTAAGCAGGGGCAATTGCTTGTCCAAAGAAGGACCAGACGCAACACATATAATTGGCTTGCCTCTATATTTATCTTTTAGATCCTTTATACGATGAGATTTGAGAGCAATAGGAACATTTTTCAATTCATTGCTCATCCCCATCAGTGTGTCTTCCAAGGAATTACCCATTGCCGTCATGTGAGTGCGCAAATGATTGACAATCACTTCAATCGTGTTTTCATAAAATTGTGCACCCCTTCGATAACTCGAAAACGTCCGCAATAGGTCAGTGCGTAAAAAATAATAACCCACTAATGAGGTTATATAGCGGTTTAGAACTGCAGAAAGGTCTTCCATTAATTCGGTGAGGATTATGATCCTTTGAAGTTTCCCTTCGAGATAAGGGGAGAGATCAATCTCCTCCAAAAATTTTTTCACAAGAGCGGTATCTTTCTCTATAATTAAAAACCAGGCTGTTTCGGTTTTGTTTTCCAATATTTGTTTAATAATAGCAGAGGAACCCATTCCCATAAGAATATATCCGGTGTTGTCAAAATTCACGCCGTCTAGAAATTGTGCTGCTTCAAACACTGGGTCGTAAATACTTGCTGTATAAAATTCATTACCATGGTCGTCGGCCTGTTTAAAGACGACGTCTTCTCCGACGCGAATAAAATCAATGTGATCTGTGCTTATGCTTTCCATCTGTTCAATCAGCCATTGATTGTAATCGGATAAATATTGTATATTTCTGTTAAAAAACGTCATATGTGTCTCCTTTACGCTGAATAGCTATTTACACTCAGTATTCGTTTGAGCAATTCATATTTCAATAGATCAGCGGCAATCAAAAAATCCTTTTTTTCTACTGCTACCAGGACCATTTCCAACAGATTATTGATTTCGTTCAGATGCTCTCCTTGAACCGTATGTTGACTCAATAATTCGGTAAGCTGCGGGATCATTGATTCCAAATGACTTAGCCCGTTATTAATTTCGTAACGATAGAAAGCGTAACAGATGTGGAGTACCTTTTCCTGAAACATTTCGAGTTGTTTGTCCATGGTTGCCTCCATCGTATTTCTTTTTCGTTATGTTTTTTAAAAAAAGCCAACCTGAGAATCGGTTGGCTTTTTTTCTTTGGATTCTTCTTAGCTTTAGCGGAGCAGTTGGAGAACGCCTTGTGGTTGTTGGTTTGCTTGCGCCAGCATTGCTTGAGCAGCTTGGGCAAGGATATTATCTTTCGTAAACTTCATCATCTCGCGAGCCATGTCTACGTCACGAATGCGGGACTCAGCTGCAGTCAGGTTCTCGGAAGCAGTGTTCAGGTTGTTAATAGTGTGCTCCAAACGGTTTTGATACGCACCGAAATTCGCGCGTTCTTTAGATACTGTGTTGATGGCACTATTGATATCTGCAATGATAGAAGCAAACGCAGTTGCAGCACTAAAAGTAGTTCCATAACCACTAATTCCGATTAAAGCAGTTACATTCATTTTATTAATAGCCAAACTAATCACTTGGCCGGAGTTTGCACCCACTTGGAAAGTTACAGAGATAGGGCTATTAAACAACTTCATAGTGTTGAATTCGGTTTGAGATGCAATACGGTTGATTTCATTTTCCAGTTGTTTTACCTCAGCACCCAGTTTTTGACGGTCTGTGGTAGTGTAGGTACCGTTGCTCGCTTGAACAGCCAGTTCGCGCATGCGCTGCAGAATTGCATGAGTCTCGTTCAGAGCACCCTCAGCCGTTTGAATCAGGGAGATACCGTCTTGCGCATTTCGGGATGCTTGATCCAGACCGCGGATTTGTGCACGCATTTTTTCAGAGATTGCCAGACCTGCCGCATCGTCACCAGCACGGTTGATGCGCAGACCGGAGGAGAGTTTCTCCATGGATTTGGATGCGTTACTGTTGTTCACAGTCAGCTTGTTGTAGGTGTTCAATGCGGTTAGGTTGTGGTTGATAATCATTTCATTTCCTCCTTGAATGTATCTCCGCCACGTCCGTGTGGCGAAGCGATTTGATTAGGGAGAAGCCCAATCGCGCGCTTGGGTTGTCCCATACATTACATATATCGGTCTTTTTTTTTGACAAGTTTAGGGTTATTTATTGATTTTTTATGTTGGCTGCCTTAAAAGCCAAACTTCTTTACTAGCTTTCCTGTTTTTATGACTTCGGTCTGAAGACGAACGTTTTAAAAGCTGTATTCAGCATATTTTTTTCAATGTATCCGAGAACCTGAGAATTTGTTACTTCTAACTTGGCAGAAAAAGCGAAACGGATGCTTATTCCTCATCAGGTTGTGGCTTCTCAACAGCTATCCACTGTTTGACCGCGGCCCAGTCCATTTTGCGCTGCGTAGCCAACTGATTCTCCTCTTTGATCAGCTCATACACCTCTTTTCTGTGTACCAGGACGGAACGCGGCGCCTCTATCCCAATCCGCACGGTATCTCCCTCAACCGCAATAATTTTGATCTCAATGTGGTCACCGATCATGATCGACTCGTTTTTCTTGCGTGAAAGCACCAGCATCGTCTCACCTACTCACTGGCCGCTTTTGACCGCAGATGAAAAAGCGGTTGGCGGACCTGGTAATTTTCTTCGGTGAGAATCACTTGCTTGGCCATGCGATTTTCCATATTCATGACCAACGGAGCCTTGAGGTTGACAGTCACTTCCCCATCGGAACGTAACGTGACAATGTTGAGAACGGCAATCGCCGCCTCCTCTGTAATCTTCAAACTCTCCTTGACTTGCTCATTTAATGTAAACTCGTAATCAGGAAAAAAGGAAAACGGATCAATCACGCCAAATTCAACGTTGGGATCCTCAATCGATGTCAACAAAAAAAAGGGGCTGTTAGCCTCCTGTTGCTGCAGCTGAAAGAATTGCAAATGCGGAAATCCAGGTATTCCATCTTCAAAAAACAGTTTCGTCATCTCCTGGACATGTGCCATGGATCTCGTGTCACTCCTTCCTATCGCTTCTCGTCCACGTATAAGCCCACAAAATCGATTTTGAGACTGTTCCATTGTAGCATATGCCCACTCACTTTGCCGGGCGTGTAATTGTGGATCGGTTTCTTGATTTCCGGATCCATGCGAACCCCCCGAACTTGAACGTCAATCATCGGCTTTTTCGCTTCATAACGAATCTCGATTCCATCCCCCGTTAGAGAGCCGGCCGCAATGATTTCCGTGTTGTTGTAGATAACGCTCTCCTCAAAGGCAATGTCCGCAATCGGATTCCCTTTTCGTTCGATAGCGGCAAGACGGTCTCCTGACTGACTGATAAACGCCACCGCTTCCAACCACTTCTGATAACCGTATTGGGCATTATCTCTGGTGCGACGCAACGGTCCACGCAGGTCGATGTTTGCCTGCGCTTCGCTTGTATCTATTGTTAATGTACCCTGCGGCTGGCGGATTTCCAAAATGGCCGCCTCCTGCCGCAGATTAAGAACAGCAGGAGGCTGCTGTATCTCTTGTACACTTTTTTGAATATCCAGACCTAATCGCGCAAAGGTTTGCTCCAGACGAATCTGCGGGATACGCATGTCCGCACCTCCTGTTGAAGTAAGGATTCATTAGCGCAGGAAGTCGATCAAACTTGGCTGAATAATACGCGCACCCGCTCCCAATGCCGCTCGATGTACGTTTTCCTGTGTTTTCAGGTTGGTAATGACTTGAGCCATATCGGCATCTTCATTGTCTGACATCAGTTTCGTTATGTTAAGTTCTTCATTTGCCAGACGTCCTTGAATAAGCTCCAAGCGGTTAATTCTGGCTCCCAACGTAGCGCGTTGGGCAAGAAAGTTGTCTATCTGATCGTCCAACGCTCCCAAGTGGACAGTTGCTGATTGTCCGTTGTCCAAATCAGTCACAATCTTGTCCAGCAGCTGAAAGATATTGTCGCCGGTACCTGTCAGCCCCTTGTAGTTAAACACCGTTTGAGGGTTCACGTTGATTGGCAGCAAGATCCGTTTATTCAGTTCAAGCAGGATTTCCTGATTGTTCGTATTAACGAACTGTCCCGTAGCATAATCATACGGGGGATTCTGCGTATCCGTTCCGGCGAAAATATAGCGCGACCCAACGGTCTGGTTGGCGATATTGCCCATGTGCTCCTTTAATTGACGAATCTCTTTCGCAATGGCCTGAAAGGAGCTTTTTTCCAATGCACCGTCTCCCGAATATACCAATAATTCACGAATTCGGGACAGAAGAGAACCGGCTTCATCAAGCGATTTATCCGACAGTTCCAACCACGACTGCGCTTCCCCTACATTTCGCTGAAACTGTTCATTTTCAATCAGAGAGGTACGATAATACATGCCGCGTGTAGCGATAACCGGATCATCGGACGGACGAGAAATTTTTTTGCCGGAAGACAGCTGCTCCTGGAGCTTGTCCATGCGGCCCATGGAGTTGGAAAGGTTTCGCATCATGTTATTATTGAGCATTGTTTGCGTTACGCGAACTGGCATATGACTGCTCCTTTCAAGTTACCACGTAGCATTACAGACCGACGCGGCCCATTCCGTTGATGATTTTGTCGAGTACTTCGTCCATGCTCGTCATCACACGGGCCGAGGCGTTATACGCATGTTGGTATTTCACCATTTCCGCCATCTCTTCGTCGAGGGAGACTCCGGAGACAGACTGTCTGTTAGTCTCCACTTGACCGACGAGGATCTCGGAGTTCTTCTCCATCCGTTGAGCCTCCTGGCTGTCGACACCGAGCTGGGCGATAGAATAACGATAGAAGTCGTCCAGGGTGGAGGTTTCCGGTTGGCCGTTTGCGCCCGTACCGATCTGCAAGGTCTTAAACTTGATTGCTGCAATATCCAAAGCGTTGCGGCCATCGCCCTGGAAGGAGGTTCCGGCTGATGCGCCAGTCGTTTCCGGTTTCGCAGCAGCGATAGCGTTCAGGCTGGCGATAATGGCAGGGTTGATCGTAAGTTTCGCTGCGCTGGTCGGGTACGTTTTCGTATTGGGATCTGCTGAAGCAGCGTCGGCGTCCACAAAGAACGGCAGGTCCTGCAGCGGTGCTCCCGGATTGTTTTTCCGGTTGTCGATATCAAACATGTTCATGCCTTGACGGTGCAGATCATTGATCTCTTTTACGAGATTCGTTGCCAGTGTGTCCAGACGTTTTAACATGTCTGGTACCAGCCCCGTTCTGGTGACTACGCCGTTGGCATCGACAGTCGCCACCCCACGCGCTTCAAATGTTCCGAGCAGGCTGCCGGACTGCGGAATGAACGCCTCTCCGCCCAAGGTGATATCGACAAAACCGGTTGTAGGGTTCTTCACAGCAGCCATAGCCACTGAGGTTTGGCCGTTGACCAGTTCTTTTCCGTCAATGGTGACGTTGACCATGCCATTTGCAGCGTTGGTCACCTTGATATCCGCCATCTTCGCCAGCTTGTCCAGCAGCACGTCGCGCTGGTCGTACAAATCGTTCGGCTGGTACCCATGCGGGACAACGTCGCCGATTTGACGGTTCAGGTTCGCGATCTGCTGAGCAATGGAGTTAATGTCGACGACCTTTACATTGACAACGTTATCCAGATCGGTTTGCAATTCAGTCAAAGATGTTGTGAGCGCGGAAAAAGTCTCAGCGACGGCAATTGCTCTTTGCCGAACGACTGCACGGGCCGAAAGGCTTTCCGGCTCTTTCGACAAGTCTTGCCAAGACTTCCACAGTTCATCCATTACTTTTTGCAGGCCGGTATCGGAGGGCTCGTTCATGATCACTTCGATCTTTTCGAGGCCGTCTCGACGTGCTTCCCAATATCCAAAGTGCTTGTTTTCGGTTCGGAACTGAACATCGAGAAAGTCTTCCCGGATACGCTGGAGATCCGTTACCATTACACCCGTTCCCAACAGGCCCGGCTCAATGCTGGCGTGCAGACCTGGGTAGGGAAGACCCGTGGTCGCCTTCATATTGGCGCGCTGACGTGTGTAGCCCTCTGTATTTGCGTTGGAAATGTTGTGGCCAGTGGTGTTGAGCGCAGTTTGCTGGGCAAACAGCCCGCGCTTGCTTACTTCTAATCCGTGAAAGGTAGAGCGCATGGTAGCACCTCTTTACGCTTTTTTGTTGAAAAAAGTCCGCTTGGGGTTGCGGTAGGCGTCCGCGGCGGGGTTGGAGTAGATAAAGTCGTCCGCGGGGTTGTCCGTGATCAAATCCAGCGACTTGTTGACAAAAGAAAGGGATTGTTCCAACAACTGCTGGTTTAAATCGTTGGCCTCGCGCAGTTCGGATACAATCCGGATCAATTCGTTGCGATAGTTTGTGAGACGTGCCTTCTCTTCCGCACCGGTTGTCAGCTTGATCAGCTCGGCCAGGGAAGCTTCGCTGAGGGGCACGCCCTTCTCCGTACAGATTCCTTTGACCGCTTCGATCCGGGCTGCTTCAGCGGCTCCGACAGCTTTGATCAGCTTTTGCTCCTGCTGCGTGATGGCGATCAGTTCATCCACTTCGTTCTTGATCAGCACGTCCTTTTTCTGAACGGCCAAGGTATAGAGCGCCCGGTGCAGGTTGAGCAGGTTGTCGAGAATCCCGTACAAATCCTTAAGCTTCGTCATGGTGATTCACCCGGCCTTCCTAGGGCTTTTTCCAAAAGGAAAGGAACTTCTCCGCGATTTTCTCGCTGGGCACGTGGTATTTTCCCTGCTCGATCTGCTGCTTGAGCTGATTTACTTTCTCCTTGCGAGCCGGGGCTTCCGCTTCCTCCACCTGCTTGAGCATTTCAAGCGCTTCGTTGGAGATTTTCACCTCGTCTCTTCCCATCGAGGCTTTGGTGCCCTTGTTCAGAGGCAATTTGTTCGTCTTATTGTAGGCATTGATCATTCCCGTACGATTGGGTTCATTGATTCGCATTTTTATATCCATCCTCTCAAAACCGCACTAAAAAAGCGTGGACCGCCGAGCCGTGGCGAGGCGAAGCTTGTGCAGCATAAAAAATAAGCCGATATACTACGTCTTAGTAGTATCATCGGCAATTATGAGAAAAACGATTAGCTATTTCCGCTGAAAACTATTCGTCATGGTTCGTCTTGCTTCGATACGATGCAGCTGCGTTTTTCTGGCGCTGCTCTTCAGCCAGACGCTTGTCCACATCGAGCTGCTGGACGATCTCCCGCTTCAATCCTCCGGCGCAGGCGTCGCACAGATTGCCGCTGCGGATGAGGATCCCGCAGCTCTCGCACGGATAGCCCATGTGGGGATTGTCCACGATGGAAATCCGGCCTTCCTTGATGAAACGGGTAATCTGCTTGACAGTGACGCCCGTCGCTTCGCTTACCTGATGGATGGTGGAACCGCGGTTTTCGCGTTTGCGCAAAAATCTTGCACACTTTTCATATTCCTGTTCCACTTCTACGTAGCATTTTTGACAAATATCCCGTGTGGCCATTAAAAACAACGTGTCGCACCTCGTGCAGTTTGCCAGTTTTCCCAGAGCCATCGAAACAACTCCTTTATCTACCCGTTATGCCGAAGATACTTATCACCTTTTCCCTAATGATATCGTAAATGGGACAAATTGGCTATCGGTAGATGGTTAATCCATAAATTTGACAAGGTTGCGCTGCCTGGATGGCGGCTGCGCAGGAGCGCAGGGTGGATCCGGTGGTGTAAATATCGTCGATGATGACGATGTGGGTTGGGCGAATGGGATCGGGCGGCGGGGAGAAAGCGAATGCTCCTCTCATGCTCTCCCGGCGGGAAGCTCTCCCAGTCTGCTGACTTAGCTTGTCCGTCTGTTTGACGCGGGTCAGCAAGGGTCGAACAGGTAGCCGGAGAATCCTGCCGAGTCTCACGGCAACCAGCTCCACCTGGTTAAATCCCCGCTCCGTCAGTCTCACCGGGTGAAGGGGAACGTACGTAATCAGTTGAATCCGTTGACCGTAGTAATACCGATAATAGGCCACCGCCAACAAGCGTGCGAAAAACTCAGCCAGCCGTTCGTCTCCTCTGTATTTAAAGCGGCCCAGCAGCTGTTTTCCCCATTCATTGTAGAGAAGCAGGCTGCGGTTCGCTGAGAGGGGATCCCCGGCGACTGCTTGACAGTCTCCGCATCGGGAAGGAGTCAAAAGAGCCCGGCCGCAGCTGGAACAGATGACCTCTCCGATCAACGGAAGTTGTTCCAGGCATCTCCCGCAAAGGCGGAGCTGTTCCGCGCATCGAAAAACGACCGGATAAGTGGACGGCTGCGACAATCGCTTGGCGATAAGACGGATGACACGCTCCCGGTTCACGGAGCCAAGGTGTTGACCACAGGCCATACAGACGTCAACCGGCATCTTCAGCCCCCTCCTTGATGCGTCCAGCCAAGGCATTCATGGTTTTGATCTGGCGAATCGCTGCATACGGGGCATGGGCACGATGTTGCATCAAAAACAGGACGGTCCCTCCCGGAGCATCAGCGGATCGACCCACCCGTCCCGCGATCTGCACCAGTGACGCCTCGTCAAAAACGGGGGCGTCGGCACCCAAAACGGCGACGTCACTGCGCGGAATGGTTACCCCCCGCTCCAGAATGGTGGTGGTCACCAGCAAACGGGATCGCTTTTCCCGAAATCGAAGAACTTTCTGCTCCCGACCCGGATCGGCGGCATGAACCCCTTCCATGGCTTTTGCGTGTTCGGGCAGCCACCTTTTTATATCGGCAAGAACGCGAGCCACGTCCTCCACCCGAGGCACGAAAACAAACACCTGCCGCTCCCGCTGAAACGAAGTGCGGATCAAATCCAGCAGGCGAGGCACGGGCTTCCGGGTGACGACTGCCTTGGGGACCGGCAGCGGATGTCCGTGATACCGCTTTGGCAGCAGGACATGGGTATTAGAATGAAGCGACGGATTTATTAAGCTCCGCGATACCAGCGTTTTTTGCAGGTAGCGCGGGGGCGTCGCGCTCAGGTAAAGCAGCTTCCCCTCCGCCATAACCGCCCGGGCAACAGCGTGATAAAGGGCTTTATTGTTGTGAAACGGAAACGCATCCACTTCGTCGACCACCACCAGCGGAAACTTCCGGTAGTACCGCATCACCTGATGGGTGGTGGCAATAAAAATGTCTCCCTCCTCCCACTTGTCCGGACTGGAACCGTGCACGGCGATGACGCGGTTCACCGGAAACGCTTTTTGCAGGCGAGGCGCAAGCTCCAGCACCACGTCCTTGCGAGGAGTGGCGATCAATACCTGTCCTCCTGCGCCCAGCATCTCCTCCATGGCAGGAAAGATGAGTTCCGTCTTGCCCGCGCCGCAGACGGCCCAGATGAGAAAGGCGGACAAAGCCGCCTCGTTTCGGCTGACAAACTGACGGGCCCGCTCAGCCGCCTCAGCCTGCAGCGGCGAATACGTGCCGCTCCAGCGCAAGGGAGAGGCGACCTGCTCACGCAGCGCAGGCTTGGCGGGCATGCACAGATACGGCGTACAGCATTTGCTCCTGCCCATCCCTAGGCAGGCGTGACAGTAGGCACAGCCTTGTCCGCAAGAGTGACACACGGTCAACAGAATCGCATCTTCGCTTCCGCAGCGTCGGCAGGTCATGTGCAACCGATGCTTCCACCACCCCCTGTGCACGTCCAGCTGTATGCCCGGCAGCCAGACAAGGTCTCCGCGCAGCGCCAGCCATTGCAGTGGAGAGACAATGTCTCCGTGACAAGCACCATGCTTCTGCAGCAGCGATTCCGCCTCTTCCCAAAGCAGCGCTCGACCGCTTAGCAACCTCGCAAGAAGCTCCACTCGCCTCTGCCAGTCTTCCCCCGGCTCCCACGCCGCCGCAGCAGAAGCCGCCGGTTGTAAACGGAATGGAGGCAGCTCCTTTGTTTCCCGTCCGTACAGTCCATTCGCTTCCCGCACACAATCATGCGCCAGCCGGCGAAGCCCCTCTACTGATGCTTCGTCGACAGGCTGTCCCTTCAAACGTTCGTTCAACTGGCCGCGCAGATAAAAGGCCATGGCGAGCGACGGGCTTTTTCCGATCACATACAACCGGCAGCCCTCGCGTTCCTTCCAAAAGACCTGATCCACTTCAAAACAAGGCGTTATGTACGTCTGTGGTGCCTGATTTTCCACTTTTACATACAGCATGTACTCTCTCACGCGAACCTGACCTCCTGCCCCAAGAGGCTTGTTTGCTTTCAGTCTGCAAAAAGACTGGGGATCGCGCAAAATTTTTTCCCCATCAAACAGAAAAGGAGAGCTACATTCGGCTCTCCTGCTCTTTGGACCTACGAAGGTCAATCGTGATGGGCGGGGCTATTGTATCCGGTTTGCCGTCTCCTGCAAACTCATGCTGCTTCCGCTCGAACACAGTTGTTATTTTTAAGGTGTCATCGGTGGATCCAAAATCAACGAACGAAATTTGGATAGGCCTGCCCTGCAGGACAGACCGACTCATCAAACGCCGAACCGTGCCCTCCAAACAGTGTTCCGAGTTGTACAGCAAAACCTCATAATGTAAATGGGGCTCACCGGCACGCACAATTGCTTGATCAGCCAATCTGTTTAACAAGGTCACCAAGAGAGAGGAGCAGCCATATGCCGCCAGCATCCACACCACCAATTCTTCTATCACGGTCATATCCCCTCCTGTTAACAGGGTATGCCGGATGGCTCGTTCAGGGTGCGGCCTGAGCGGATGTTACAGTTTCACCCATCCGTTTTTAATGGAGATGACAACAGCCTGGGTACGGTCTTGCACATTCAATTTCTGCAAAATGCTGCTGACGTGGTTTTTCACTGTCTTTTCGCTAATGAACAAAAACTCTCCGATGGCCCGGTTGCTTTTTCCTTCCGCCATCAACTGCAGGACCTCGCGTTCACGGCGGGTCAGGGATTCAATGAGGCGCGGATCAACCGATTGCGCATCATCAGCGCTCAGGCTGCGCTCGGAGGCTCCCTCTTGCTCGCTTAACCGGCGAAACTCTTCGATGAGCTTGCCTGTCACCTTCGGATGAATGTAGGCACCGCCGGTAGCAACCACTCGCACTGCCTCAACCAGATCGCTTGTCCCCATTTCCTTCAGCAGGTAGCCGGATGCACCGGAGCGAAGCGTCCGGTATACGTACCCTTCATCGTCGTGGATGGACAAAATGATCACGCGGGTTTTCGGACTGACCGAAATCACATGTTCGGACGCCGATACGCCGTTTACGTTTGGCATGTTGATGTCCAACAACAGCACGTCCGGCTTGTGATGCTCCGCCAAACGGTAGGCATCTTCCCCATCGGCCCCTTCACCGACAACCCGAAAGTCTTTTTCCATCTCCAAAATCCGCTTTACCCCTTCGCGGAAAAGCTGGTGATCGTCAATGAGCACAATGCTGATCTCTTCCTGCCTTTTCTCCATGCTTCATCATCCTCCTTGCAGATCTTCCTCTCTTTACATACGGGTCGGAATCTGGAACATGACCTTGGTGCCTTGTCCCAGTGTTGATTGAATTTCCATGCTCCCTTCCAAAAGCTGCGTCCGTTCCTTCATCCCCATCAGTCCGAAAGAGGACCCGTTTGCAGCCCGGTCTTTCATGTCAAATCCAACACCATCGTCTTTGACAACCAGATGCAGATTTTCATCCAGGAACTCCAGCTTCACTTGAACGATTTTGGCGTTTGCATGCTTTTCCACATTGTTCAAACATTCTTGAACCAGCCGGAAGATCGCCGCTTTTACCGAGCTTTTCAGCGACTGTTCCTTGCCGAATACAACCAGGTCAACCGTCTGTTTGGTGCGCTCCTCAAAGGTTTGGATATATTTTTGGAGCGTAGGCACCAAACCGAGGTCGTCCAGGGCCATGGGCCGAAGATCAAAGATAATTCGGCGAACCTCCGCCAGGCTCATGCGAACCATTTCTTTCAATTCGTGGAGTTCCATTTGCGCTTCCAGGATGCGTTCGTTTTTCAGCATCTTCTCCACAATTTCTGTGCGCAGAACGACGTTTGCCATCGATTGTGCCGGGCCGTCGTGAATTTCTCTGGCGACCCGCTTCCGTTCTTCCTCCTGCGCCTGGATAATTTTCAACCCCATCAGCTGGTGCTGTTTCGCTGTCTCCAGCGCTTCTCCAACCTTGCTTAAATCGCCGGTCAGGTATCCCAACACGACACCCATCTGCGTCATGAGTCCCTCAGCGCGGCTAATCGTCTCCTCCAGGTTTCGCAAGCGGCGCTCCAGGTCGTTCCGCCGTCGTTTCAGGTTGTTTTCCCTCTCCCGGTTGATGGAAAGCTCCACCTGGAGTTTGCTGGCTTCATCGTAGGCAAGCCGGATGTCTTCTTCCGTGTAGGTATCGAAGTTGCGGCTGACCACGGCCAATCGATTCCGCGCCTTGCGATAGCTGATCTCGAGGATGTCCACCTGCTTGATCACTTTCTCGATTTCCTGGCGCAGTTCGTGAAGCTCCAGCTTCATCGCATTGCCTTCCTGACGGGCACTTTCCGCTATATTAAAGATTTGAGTTTTACTTGCTTCTACGGTTTGTATCGTCCGCTTGATCACTCCATCCAGCATGCCGATGTTAATCTCTTTGTTCATGATTGCTCTCCTTCAAACTCGTTTTTCGCTTTCGTGAACAATTGATGGAGTTTCGATACATCGATTTCGCGCAACCCTACATCAAAACGGGGAATCGCCAGCGGATTCACATCAGCTCGAACGACCCCGGGCTTGGAATTGAAAACGTAGTGATATCCTGCCTGCTGCGCCATTTGCAGCACGATCTCGTTGCCATACCCGAACGGCAGGGAGATGGTGTCGATCGGGCGCCCGATCAGATCCGAGATGCCTACACGCGACATCGTAAAGTCCACGTATAGCCGGTCGCGGTATCCCTGATCGTCTTCCAGTCGCTCCAAATCTTCCAGATAAACAGGGGCAGTTTGCGGGCCAAGCTCCCCCCATTCGTTTTTCGTCGCCTGTTCATGCAGACTGTACGTATGGGAGCCAAACTCAACCAATCCCGAAGCCAGCATTTCCTTCACCTGCTGAACGCTCAGCGGAGTGGTCATGTTTTCCCGCTTCCGCTCTACTGTATCACGCAAACGGCCGGTGATCAAAAAATTCACGGAAGGAAAGTGAAACTGCTGCAACACGGGAAACGCTTTCGTGTAATAGCTCTCGTAACCGTCATCAAAGGTGATGAGCACGGCGTTTTCTGTCGGTAAAACGCCGGCAGACACGAAACGCAAAAACTCTGAGAGCGAAATGGGATGCAGATCGTTTTCATAAAGGAAAGCCATATGTTCCGCAAATTGATCGGGAGCGATGACATAACGCTGATCTGTTTGATCTGTTACGTGATGATACGTCAAGACGACAACCTGATTTTTATACCAGACTTGTTTCCTTTTGTCTGATTTTGGCGGCGGTGTGACGTTTGGATTAGCAGGCCCCAACTCGCTTGTGCTTATAGACGTAGGGACCCGGGGAAAATGTTGCACTTCCGACGCATTTTTTTGCGGAAATATCTTCCCTGCCAGCAGTCCGCCGCTCACAACCAGCGCAAACGAAAACAAAAACACCAGGAGGAACAGTCGTCTCTTCTGCAAGGAAATCCCTCCTAAACCTCTTCTTTACCATTTCGACAGCATGGCACAAAATCCTTTATGTATGTAATTCCATTACAAAATCTTACAGCAAGAATCCCAGCCGACTTAAGCTAGGCTTTACCCACTCGGCGAAAACTACCGCTGTGCCGAGTGGGGTCCCTTTCCGGTGTCGGCTGGGGTCCCGAACACGATCCTAGTGGCTGCACAAAAAAAGCCTAGTGGTTGGTCACTAGGCTTTCTCGCTCTTCTGTTTACTTCGCCAATTCTGCAGCGTCTTTTTTCAGGTCTTCCGCCTTGTCTGTGCGCTCCCATGGAACGTTCAGGTCGTTGCGGCCGAAGTGACCGTATGCAGCGGTTTGCTTGTAAATCGGACGGCGCAGGTCAAGTTGCTTGATGATGCCTGCCGGACGCAGATCGAAGTGCTTGCGTACCAGTTTCACCAGGTCCTCTTCGGAGATTTTGCCGGTGCCGAACGTATCGACACTGATGGATACCGGCTGTGCCACACCGATTGCGTAAGCGACTTGCACTTCGCACTTGTCGGCAAGACCGGCAGCCACGATGTTTTTCGCAACATAGCGGGCTGCATATGCGCCGGAACGGTCCACTTTCGTCGGGTCTTTCCCGGAGAAAGCACCGCCGCCGTGACGGGCATAGCCGCCGTAGGTGTCAACGATGATTTTGCGGCCAGTCAAGCCGGCGTCGCCTTGAGGACCGCCGATTACGAAACGGCCGGTCGGGTTGATGAAGTATTTGGTTTGATCGTCCAGGAATTGAGCTGGAACGACCGGTTTGATCACCTGCTCCATCAAGTCTTTCTTGATTTGTTCCAGACTTGCTTCCGGAGCGTGTTGGGTGGAAATCACGATGGTATCGATGCGAACCGGCTTGTCTCCGTCGTATTCAACGGTTACTTGCGTTTTTCCGTCCGGGCGGAGATACTCCAGCGTGCCGTTTTTGCGAACTTCGGTCAGGCGGCGAGCCAGTTGATGCGCCATGCTGATCGGCAGCGGCATCAGTTCAGGAGTCTCGTTGCAAGCGAAGCCGAACATGAGACCTTGGTCACCGGCACCGATTGCTTCGATTTCTTCGTCCGTCATTTGGCCTTCGCGCGCTTCGAGTGCCTGGTCCACACCCAGAGCGATGTCGGCAGATTGCTCGCCGATCGCCGTGATTACCCCGCAAGTATCGGCGTCAAAACCGAACTTGGCGCGATCGTAACCGATTTCACGAATGGTATCGCGCACCAGCTTTTGAATGTCTACGTATGTGTTGGTGGTGATTTCACCCGCAACGAGCACGAGACCGGTGGTAACGGATGTTTCGCACGCTACGCGGGCATTTGGGTCTTTTGCCAGAATCGCATCCAGAACAGCGTCGGAGATTTGGTCACAAATCTTGTCCGGATGACCTTCGGTAACAGATTCAGAAGTGAAGAGTCGACGACCTTTTTGCAAAGCCATGGTGAAAACTACCTCCTTTATCCTCCATACAGATAGTGTGGGTGCCGAAGCGGGTTTTTAACAAGCAAAAAAAAACCTTTTCCCGTTTGAGGAAAAGGTGCCTTTTGTATGCGTTCCCTAACCTCTTATCGGCCAGAACAGTTCTCCGTTCTGCTGGTTAGCACCGCTTCAAGTCGGTTGCCGGGCTTCATCGGGCCAGTCCCTCCGCCTGCTCTGGATAAGAGTATCCATTACGCATAATAGAATAATTCTTTTTCTATGTCGTGTCAACAACGATTTAACGCAATTCGTACTTTCCTCGCACCATTACGTGCGCGATGCCCTTGTACTTTGAATCAAGCCGCAGCCCGCGGTTGTCGGAACGGGCGATCAGCAGCAGATGATTGTGCGCGACAGGAGCTCCGGCGCGAAGATCGGCTCCCGCAGTGATGTCGGTCAGCCCGTCCCCTTTGTTTCCGGCAACAGAGACTACCTGGCCGGTACGGACGATAAACTCGGTGCCTTCAAAGCCGTACAAGGTCTGTCCCTTGTTCAATTCCACCACGGTCAGCGTGCTTGTGCCTCCCGCATTTGCCAGCGCTTGCTGGATTTGTTGATCCACGTAGCTTTTGGTTACAACCGGATCGTCAACAGAGCCGGGAACGCCGGAGACCCCCCCGTCGGCCCAAGCCTGTGTAGCGAAAATGGCCACTCCAGCCACAGCAGCAGCAAGCATTCCTTTTGTCGTTTTTTTCATCACTGGTTGTCCTCCTTCACTCCTACAATTTATAGGCCTTTGCCAGCAAGACGACCACTTCGGCGCGGGTCGCGTAGCCTTGCGGGCGGAACGTGCTGCCATACCCGTTCAACCAGCGGCGCGAGGTGAGGGCTTCGATCGCCGGGGATGCCCAGTGGGTGACAGGTACGTCGCGATACGAGGAAGTGCTTCGTTTATACAGCAGCGCGTTTTGTGCGCGAGCCACCATCAGGGCCATTTCCGCCCGAGTGATCGCCTGGTTCGGCTTGATCGTCTTGTTGGGGTAACCCTGCAGGATGCCCAAGCGGTACGCCTGCGCGACTTCGTTGTACGCCCAATGCGATCGGGAGAGATCGTAAAACGGATTTTTCCCCGTGTACGCCTGAATGGAAATACCTTTGGCGCGCATGGCCTGGATCAGCATGGTGGCAAATTGCGCCCGGGTAACGGGCTGGTTCGGCTTGAAGGTTGCGTCCGGAAAACCTTTCACCACGCTCTTCTGGCTCAGGCGGGCAATGTCAGAGCGAGCCCAATGGTAGGCAATGTCACGGTAGCCGTCAATGAGCCGCTCCTTGGAAAGCGTAAGTCGATACGCATCGTATTTGAACGGCACGATGCTGTTCAAGCGGATATAATACCTGCCCGGACGCAACCGCAGACCGAAAATCCCTTTTCCCTGATCGGACAGCTCTGCCACTTCGTTTTCGGAGGCAAGCGCATAGTTGAAGGTGCCTCCCCCGTACAAGGCGATGTTGACCCCGGAAGCCACCGGAACAAAGGGAGCGCGAACGCTGACATACGATTCCGAATCGACATCAAATTGGAACCAGTCGTAATCGCTTCTCGACGGGAGCGTTCCGGTCATCAGGTAACCGCTCGCAAGGCGGGAAGCCTGACGATAGTTGTCGTTCGGTTCATTTGTGTCCTTGCGCACCGGCGTATAACTGACGTTCAGCTGGTACTCTGCGTTCACGGCGTTCCGATAATATTCGGTCAGACGTATATAGTACTTGCCGGGGGTTACCTCTTTGACCGCCCGCTCCGTCGGGTCGTTGCGGGTGCCGTCATCGTACGGCTGATCCCAGCTTAACTGGTTTCCTGTTTGCTTGCCCATTTGCAGTTTCAGATCAATGCGCTTGGTATCGGCCGTCACGGATACGTTGAGCCTTCCCTGCTCCCGTACGTAGTAGGAGAACCAGTCCTCGTCCCCCGCTTCATGAAAGTTGCCCGTCACGTTGATCTGATTGCCGACCAGCGGTCTCGCCGTCTGCATGTCATTGTTTCGCTCATAGCGGTCCGGGTTGATGGTGAATTTGCTGGTCAACAGATACGTGAACGAGGCGACTCCCCCGCTCCGCTCCAGCTTGATCTCCATGCGTCCTGTCTTGACCGGGATGGTCAAATTGTCTCCGTTCCCGATGTAATAGGTAACCGGCGAGCGGTTTTCGGGATAAAACGTAGCGGCCATGGGAGAGCCCAAGCGGGACGTAATCGAAGCGGTAAACGTGACTTTTCCGTCGTACGGGATGTCCATGTAGTACCAGTCGATCGTATCGGACGGTGTCAACTGCGCCCGAAGCTGGGACTCGATCGGAAACGGCTTTGCCGAGGCCACGCTGTTGTTGGGTTCATGGAAATCAATCGAGGGATGGGTGCGTACAGCGCGGCTCACGTCCAGTATTCCATATCCGGTTTTTCGATCCCATCCCGGTTGTCCCAGATCGTTGGCCGTCTGATACAGCAGCTGCCGAACCTCCAGAGGAGTCATGCGCGGATTGCGCGCCAGCATGAGCGCGGCTGCACCCGCTACCTGAGGCGCGGCTGCCGAAGTCCCGGACATGGCACCGTATCTTCCGCCCATCTTGGTCGTGTAAATGCTGCGGCCCGGTGCCACCAGGTTCAGTTCCGGCCCGAAATTGGACTGATACAGCGGCTCGTTGTTCGGCCCAACAGCTCCCACGGCAATGACCGTCGGGTAAGCAGCCGGATAGGCAACACGGTTCCCTTCGTTCCCCGAGGCGGCAATCAAGACCGCCCCGCTCGCCTCTGCCCGCCGCACGGCTTCCTCCAGCGACCTGGTATAGGACAGGCTGCTGACAGACATGAGGATGACTTTGGCCCCCCTGTCCAGAGCGACATGAATCCCTCTCGCTACGGTATCTACGTCCGCGATCGCGTCTTCGTCCAATACCTTGATTGGCAGGATTCTCGCATTCCACAGCACCCCGGAAACGCCAATCCCATTGTTCCCTTTTGCCGCCAAAATGCCCGCCACTTCCGTTCCGTGACCGTTGTCGTCCTCCGGCGGCCTTCCCGGATGCACGAGGTTCACACCCGGCAGCAGGTTGCCTTTCAAATCGGGATGGTCCAAATCCACCCCTGTATCCAAGACGGCAATAACCGTGGAAGAGTTGCTGTTCACCATACTCCAAGCCTTGTCCGCTTTGATCTGCCGCAGATGGGTCTGGTTCCCGATGTATCTGTCATTCGTGGTGGAGGCCGCAAGCGCGCCTTGGCCCGCCAGCAACAGAAACGCCACCGTAACGGATAGCATGCCTGATAGATATTTTGCTGCCTTCATAACTTCCACTGCCCTTCCTCCTTTCTCCCACAGCATGCAGAAAAAGGAATCCCGGTAAGATGTCCTACTAGTTTAGCATATCTGAATGACGCCACCAAATACAATGTTCCGAATAGAAAAAAACCCCTACCGTCTGTTTGACGATAAGGGCACCCCATTCGTTACTGAATCAGGCCTTTTGTTTCGATGGACACCGGAACCTGTTTGTGTTCCCGTTTAGCCGAAGGGATGTGGGCGATGCACTCTGCCGCTTCAATGCCAGGCTTTTTCAACGAATCTGCCGGAATGTAAAAGCCCCACAATCTGCTGCTTTCCGCCTCCACCTTCATATTCTTCAGCCCGTATTGGACACGCGCCACTTCTTCCCCCTGTTTCGTGCGGACAAAGATCGGCACTTCCGTAAACTCCAGGCGTTTTGACAGCCCGTTGCGGAAAAGAACAACGACTTTCAAGCCGCCATGCTCGGCGTTGACGATGTCCACTACCTTCAGGTCTACCTCTCCCTGCACCACTTCAGGATTCTCTCCGACAAGCTGCTTGTATTTGGCCAGTTCATCCGCGGTTAAACCATCTGTCTGTTTGTATTCCTCGGGGATGACGGGCGATTGCTTGGGCGCCTCGTAGATGAGGGTGAGCGGCACTTCCTGCTCCGGCACTTGGAGAAACTCTTCCCAACGGAACAGGAAGTCGCAAGGACGGCTTGCCATGTCGCCGATCGGGCCAAACGTCATCAGGTCAAATGTTTTTCGCGCCACTACCTCGCCCTCTGGAGTAACCAGGGCAAGCGGCAGGCGGTTGATTAGAACGGAGCGGTTGGTCGCATTGCGGATGAAGGCCAGGACCAGATAGCCCTGCATCGTTGGATTGGCAAAGAACGGAATGATTCCCACTTCGTCGCGCACCACAGGCGGCAGTTCATCGTGAACGTACTGGAGCAGCTCGGACTCCATCTCGTCCAGATTGGTGCCCCAGGGACCGTGCAGGGTCAGGAACAGTTCCTTGGCTTCCAATCGGTTGGAGGACTGCTCCGGATTTTCGATCCCGGACACCCCCAGATATGTTTCTTTATGAAGATGTTCCTGAATATCTTCTCTCACTTGCTCCAGGCTTTCCTTGGAGCCAAACCAGTTTTCCAGCAACCAGCTCATTCATTAGCCTCCTTCACTTCCAGGTACCATCTGCTGAGATCGGCGTTTGGTTTTTTCACGGAACTTGCGGGGAACACAACCAACCACGGGCGGGCTGTTCCCGGACGCACCTGTACCTTGCTTGCGTCAATCGATCCCGAAGCCACGAGATCGCCGACGGCATCGGTAATCTTGATGCGCAGTTTTTGAGGGGAATACCGTTCCCGCAATGCGTTTCGGAACAACAAGCCGGCTACCAGCTTGCCGTCTTCCGTCACTCCGATGTCAAAGCCGGTGATCTCCACCGAATCCGGCTTCATCGACGGCAGCGTTCTAACGATGACCTCCAGGCGCTCCTTTTGGCGGTCCGTCATGCGGGCTTCCATCTCCGGATCCAAATCCAGGTGTTTGGGCCACACATGCTCACGCTTCCCGAAGTTCAAAGTTACCTTCCAGCGGGTAAAGGCAAAGTTGTCATGCAGGAAACTCTCCGCCGGGAAAAACACCTCCCAGGGACGGCTGCTGTGCGGCGGGATCGCCCCCAGATCGCTCAAGTCAAAACGCTGGCGGGCAAACGGCTTGTCATCCAGAAGAATCGTCAGGGTGACGTTTTTAAACCGGGCCGTATGAGACGAGGCATTCCGGAAAAACATCGCCACGTTGACCCCGCCCTCCTGCGGCATCAAGCTGAAGCCGGTAACACCCAGCGTACCTTCCACCATCTCCGGCAATTCTGCCTGCAGGAAGCGAAGCGTGTACTTCTTCTCTGCATCCAGCTGCTGCTCCCATACAGGGTGCAGGGACAACTCTGTTTGCACCAGTGGCCGTACGGCTCTCTGATGAACAGGAGTCACCTCCGCACCGCTGTCGTTCCATTCATCGGCATCGACGGTGGATCCTTCCTGGAGGTCCTTCTTTATTTCTTCCATGGAATTTTCTTTATTCATCCAATTTTTAATGAACGAAAACATAATATCCTCCTCTCTGTACCGGGCGCGAACGAAAAACCTGCTATCTATCATAAGGCTTTTTCATTTTCGGGGCAAATCATCCTGCCCCTTAGGCCTGCGGCACCGAAACCTTCCATCGGGTAAAATCAGGCTCCTGCTTGATGATGCTTTCCTGCGGGTAAATGAACAGCCACGGCTTGCTGGTATTCGCGTTTACCGTGAGTCCGCCCAATTCAAAAACACCCTCGGCCACCTTGTCGCCGGTCGCATCGTACAGCGCCAACGGCAGGCGTTCCAGGCTGAGAGACTGGTTGGAGCCGTTGCGAATCAGCAGCAGCGCGCGCAGTCCGTCCTCCGTTCTGGAGATGCTGACGCTCTGAATGTTGACCTCGCCCTGCTGCAGCGGCGGAAGCCGTTTGGCCAGTTCGATCAAATGATTTTTTTGTTCGTCGGTGAGCGCCTTGATCCACGACTCTTCCAGCTCCAGCTGCTGCGGCAGGACCAGCTTTTTCTGGGCGAGCTCAAAGGCGACTTTCCAGTTGGTCAAAAGCACGTTCACCTGCAAGAAGTGCTCCCGATTGAAAACAAATGTCCACGGGCGGGCGGAATACGGCGGAATCTCCCCGATCTGTGACAGATCAAACGATTGACGGGTGAACAACTGCTGATCGCCAAAAAGGATAAGAAGCGTCATTGTATTCAAACGAATGGGACGATTCGTTCCGTTTCGCAACAAGGCGGTAACTTCCACGCCCTCTTCGTGCGGCGTAAGCGAAATCCCCGCGATGGAAAGGTTCCCTTCTGCAAGCGGCGGCAGCTCCTGTGCCATAAAAGACAGCGCGTAGCGTTCCTGCGAGCTCAGTTTAGCTTCCCAGGATGGGTGTAGGGAAAGGGCTGTCGCCACACCTTCCGCTGTTGGTGCCTGCTCCTGCTTGGGCTCCTTCGCGGCAGACATTGATGCTTCTCCCGCCACCAGGATCGATTCTTCTTTCAGCTGTTCCTTCACATCTTCTGACGTCGGTGTTTTTCCCAGCCAGTTTTTCAAAAAGGATAACATAGCGTCGCTCCCAACTACCTCTTATATATGTAGAAAACGGATGATTCGGTTTCGTCCTCCACTATAGCATAGTGGGACTCTTTTGCAACATCGAAAACTTGGTATTGTCGCTACACCTGAACAATAAAATTCCATCTGACTGGACACCATATAAAAAGAAACGACCGGGTGGCGGCCAACGCCGAGGTGAATTCGATGGCAAATCCGGCAGAAGTGGATATCAGGATACAGGGCGACAACGTCGGGGAGTTTCTCTCGATTGTGTTTGGCGACAGCCAGTACCGCAACATTGGCGAGGAAGCTGTCATTACATACGACATGAGCAATTTCATCGAGGCGAGCAAGCTCCTGAAGGCAAACGGCAACGGGTTGTTCAAGATCTCTGCGAACGGCAAGATGGTACAGGAGATGGCCGATATCAAGCGTGAGCTGGCGAAAAGCGTGTTGAGAAAGTACAGTTCAGAGGGAGATCGGGGCTTTGACCTCAAGCAAATTCATGTGGATCGGTGGAGTGAGCAGGAGATTGATGCGTTTTTATCCAATCCGGATCGGGGGATTGAGGACGCGGTGAATGCCGTGAATGCGGTGGAGGGGTATGGCGGGATGGACAAAGAGGCGCAGGATAGGCTGCATGAAGAAGATGGAGTATGAAGAAGGATGTTTCCATGCTTCGCTCCGCCTGGAAACACTCTTCTTCTTGCTGCTTCAGTTACTCAACAAACATAGGACCTGTCTCAAGACAGGCCCCTTTCTCTTTACTTCTATTGCCCGTTTACAATCGTTGTTTCGGTTTCTGCAGTGCCGGTCGTTGTTTCGGTTTCTGCAGTACCGGTCGTTGTTTCATCCGTTGTTACCCCAGTGGTTGTCTCCCCTGTTGCATTGGTGTCGGTTCCGGTCGTTTCCCCTGTTCCGGTCGTTTCATCCGTGTTCTCACCGGTGTTGGTCTCAACAGTGTTACCGGTATCTGTTGTGGTTGAATCCCCAGTCGTTTCCTCCGTTGTTTCCGGAGCAGTCCCATCCGTTTGGGAGGTATTGTCATCAATGATGATGATATCGCCTTCCGGCTGATAGTTCACTGTGGCCTTCAACTGCTCACCAATAAAGCGAAGCGGCAGGAATATACGTCCCTTTTTGATCACAGGGGCGGTTTCCAGCTTGACGGTAGTACCGTTGACCACAGCCTCATTTTTGTCGAGATACAGTGTGATCGTCGTCTCGCCCCGCACCACATCCACTGTACGTGCCTCTGCATCCCATTTCACTTCCGCCTTCAATGCCGCGCTGATCGCACGCACGGGAACCAGCGCTCGACCTTTTTCAATAAACGGAGTTACATCCATTTCCACTTCTTCTCCGTCGACGAAGGTTTTTAAACCCTCTTCTCCCGTCTGTTCGTACAGTTCACCCAGTTTGGCAAACAGTTCCGTATCGCCCGGTTTGTAGAAGCGCTGGAGCAGTTCCAATTGGACTTCCAGAGCCTGCTGCAGTTCAGACTGTTCCTGCAGCAAGGCAGCTAACTCCTCATATTTTGCCTTCAGCTCTTCCGAGACTTCCGTCGCGTGTTTCAGCTGCTGGCGAAGTTCGATCAGTTCTTTTTTGGTCTTTACCGCTTTTTTTACGGCCTCTTTCTTACCAGGCTGTTTGGTTTCAGCAGAGGTCGTTGTCTCCGTGGCGGCAGTTTCTTCGGTTACCGTTTCATCTGTAACCGTTTCGCCATCCGGCTGGGTTGGTTCCTCCTCCGCATCCGGCTCGTCCGGCGTATCTGGCTTGTCTGGCTTGTCTGGTTTCTCCGGTTTCTCCGGTTTATCGGGCTTGTCAGGCTTGTCAGGCTTACCCGGTTTGTCCGGCTTCCCCCCGCCCCCTTTTCCTTCTTCCTGCACCGGCTTTTCAGCATGCACCGCTGCGATCGGTGTTACCGCCAGCAATGCGATCACAAGACTGCTCGATAAGAATTTCTTCATCCACGTTCCCTCCTAGAGATGAGTGATCTAGTAGGAATATCGGCAATAGGATTTTGGGGAAATATATGCCAAAAGATAGAATTCTTTCAATTCCATAGACAACAAAATGATGAAAATAGATTCACTTGGAAGGAAATTCCCCCTATTTTCTTGAATCCCATCGTTATTCACATGATGGGGAGTTGTAAAGTCACATGAAGAAAGGCCTAATGTATGTACTTTTTACCGCATTATCCATCTTTTTTTCAAGCAGCATCGTTTCTGCGGCACCTGCCGCTCCTCACCCAATGGAGTACCAACAACCCAGCGGTGAGACCTTCACGGCGACACTGCACGGTGATGAATGGTTCAACTGGGTAACGGCCGAAACAGGGGAAGTAATTGTAAAGGGAGACGATCACTTCTGGTATTACGCGATAACCCGAGGTGACGAACTAAAGGCGAGCAACTCCAGATATCTGATTCATAAAAAGCCTCAGAAAACGATTACAAATCGCGATGTAACCAAAATAGCCAGACAACCAACCAGCAAAAGCCGGATCAAAGCGAAAGCGATTGACCCAAGGTTCAACATGAAACATTCGCAATACATCAACCTTGGATCCAATCTTTTGGTGTTGCTGGTACAATTTGCCGACACGAAAATCAAATATACGGACGCCCAATGGAATCAACAGACCTTTGGATCAACCGGAAAAAGCGTACGAAAGTATTACGAAGAAGTATCCAATGAAACCTATACCTTGCGACCGGCTCAAGAAAACTACGGTACAGCGAATGACGGGATCATAAAAGTGACTTTGCCGTACACTCACCCAAATACCGCTGGAAATTCGAGCGATATGAATGGCGTTATCGTGTCAGATGCCCTCTATGCCGCAAATAAATACATCGACCTCAGCAAATTTGATCAAAACAAGGATCGAAAGGTAACTTCCGATGAACTTCACCTGATGACAATCGTTGCGGGATATGAGGCCAGCTATGGAGCCAAATCACCCAGTGTGTGGGGCCATCAATACTGGATTAAAGAGATGGTTTTGGATGACGTAAGCTTAGGGAATCAAGGTTATATCAGTTATACACAATTTGGCGAACTGCATGGCTCTTCCCAATACAATGATGATCACATGGCGACGATCGGAATTATCGCGCACGAATTTGGTCATGAACTTGGACTTCCCGATCTTTATGATACTGACCACAGTTCCATGGGGGTCGGGCCCCACAGTTTGATGGCAGACAACTGGAGCCTGTTGCCAAACGAGTACGCTGGCGCTACTCCACCTCATCTGGATCCCTGGTCAAAGTGGGTGCGTTTACCGTAAAAGTAATCAACGGTGTCATTCGGTTTTGAAAAAATAATCCCCCAACGCCAGGCGAGGGGGAAAACCTAAGGTTACAGGTTGTTATCTATACAGTAATATATAACCCGTTATATCATCAACATGTATATAATGGTACAGCAATATAAAACCCGTCTCTTCCAGGACAGAGACGGGTTTTGATTCATGGATAATAAAAAGCTCCGACCACCCAAAATGTGATCGGAGAAGTAGTACGTGAATGAGTTTATTATATGTACTTTGATGAGAGGTTTCCTTAGCGTTCTGTTGGTAAGTGAGGGAAGCTTATCCTCAATTGGAACGGAATGAAAAAAGGAGGCAGTCTTCTGCACAGATTGACTGCCTCATATCAATACCCCAAGAACAACGGGTAGAGGAATTACCTCCTTACTCTGTTCATCGGCAGCAGATGATCGTCCATTCATGCATAAATTATGGTAATTGGTCTGACCACCTTGCCGAAAAGGGTTACGCCCCAAAAAAGGCCCCTTAGCCAAGGGAGACCAAGGGGAAGCGAGGTGAAACGAACGTCTATAGTAGGTATCGGCAAAACATGCCGTTTTTTGTAGAAAAATGTCGAATTACAGTCAGTTTGTTTATCGGGCAGTCCCTCAACGACCTGTACATTGGAAACATTCTTCGTACCCAGAAACCTGTAATCAATACCTGAAATGTGTACAATCCTGGTTCGGTGATGGTCACCGGAATTGTCGCTGCACCAGGTTGTGCAAGGTCTACTGTAGCGCGTGAGTGATCAAACACATCGAGTAGAGAAAGGGTGGCAGCTTTGTTGACTGTTGCAATGGCAGAGCCCAGCTTGTGGTCCTGGCTACAGCCTCCACTTTACCCAGGCGATCAACAATGAATACGTTTTTGGAAACGCTGCCGTTGCGGTGAATATGGGTACGGGAAAGCAGGGGATGACAGGCACTGATCCCATCCGGTTAGAAGTTGATTTTAAAATGCTTGAAAAACCAATCGTCATCGAATCTTCTGCGAGCAAAATACCTGTCTCTTTGTTCCATGGCTCCATTCGCAATGACGGCTTTTACGATTTGCTCGGTTTTTTCCGGAACGCGAATATATTTCTTACATTTCTCAATTCGTTCTTCACTAAAATGACTGTACGCCATTCGCATCATATTATAGTCTGCATGCGTAACACTCACTTTATAGGGGAATGATTTCCTGAATACGTGCAAGACCTTTACCTGCGGCTGTACATAACACTTATAGCCAAACAGCCACATTTTGAGAGAAATCTCAACGTCCTCATGCCCCCAGACGATAAAACCCTTGTCAAAGCCTCCAATGTCATCAAAGACTTTTTTGGTGATGGCCAAACACCCTCCGGGAAGAAAGGGTGTTTCAACGGGGTGAAGACCTTTTGTGAGGATGCTTTTTCCATTGAAGCTTGCTTTAAACTTCTCCAGATTGATGGTATAACCGTATCCAACCGTATTGGGTTTGTCATGGGGAGCAATACCCGGAACGACACCGTCCGCCATTCCTTTCTCAATCGGCTCGATACATTTGTCGATCCAATAGTCTTCAAAAAACAGGTGCGCATCACAAAAGATATAATAGGTGCCATTCGCTTTTTCTGCACCGGCGTTCCTGGCATTGGATGCACCCAACCCCTTTGTCCGGACAAGGGTAACGGGAAACGGGTACTCATGGGCAGAGAGGAAATCACAACATCCATCTTCAGAGGCATCGTCGACGACGATCACTTCATAGCTCACATTCGTTTTGGCTTTCTGCAAGGAGTCCATCGTATTTTTTACATGGATCCCTTCATTTTTCACAGGAAAGATAACGGATACCAACGGATCGTTACTGGACATCTGGAACCTCCGCGTTTTTCTGTTGTATCCTCTCTACTATATCATAAATTCGGGTGGTGACAGGCACCAGACCTATCCCCGTTCATGTATCAATCGACGTTTTTTTGTATATACATAGTATATACATTCGCAAGGGGGTGTAGTATATTTGAGCCATCAAACAAGCAAGGGGTTGATTACCGTGACAGCACTAGCTCAACCGGTAGCAAAAGGCACGATTCGCAAATGGGGAAATAGTTTGGCCCTCCGTATTCCATCCGAGGTTGTAAAACTTACTAAGTTAGGGGATGGAGTCGAGGTTGGGTTCCATGTTTCTGATAAGGGTGAGGTCGTTATCCGTCCAGTATTTCCTGCAGCCGACAACCAGGATGACCTAAGGGCACTGTTTCTCTCACTTCGTGGTACCTCGAAGCCCGGTGTTCGTAGCCATGATGAATCATATGAGCCTGTAGGGGATGAAATAATCTGATGTCGATTACAGGAACTGTGACGCGCGGGAGTATTGTTTGGATGAATCTCTATCCGCAATCCGGTCATGAGCAGGCCGGGTATCGCCCCGCAATCGTAATATCTGACGGTCTTATTGATCCCTCGATTTCGGAGCTAGCCATCATTGTTCCGGTTACCGCTCAAGCAAAAGGTTATAATTTCGAGGTTCCCGTTCCTCCCGGTATCCCCATTAATGGCGCTTTAGTAGGGAACGGCTATACCCAACTTAACGGTGTGGCTTTAACTGATCACGTTAAATCCCTTGATCTTAATGCAAGAAACGCAACCGTTATCGGGCAAATCGACCCGAGCTCCCTCTTTTATCAGCAAGTGGTTACGTACGTTCGCTCAATGCTAGCCTAAAACCAAGCCCTCCTGAAATCCGGGGGATGACAGTGGATTGCACCCATAAAAGCAGTCCCTATCCTTCACAAGGTGGGGACTATTTCACGCTTACGAGGATAAAAATGCCCTGTGTCCGGAAATGGATGCGGGGCTAAATTTTTGAAAATGAAAGAGCCTACCTCTTTCGAGACAGACCCTTTCAATATGTTTCAGACTGTGACAGGCACGCTGCTGCCTTAACCGGCGATCGGTTCAGAGCAGAATCTTCCCGTCTTCCACCACGACTTGCCCGTCGACGTAGACAGTCGGCTTCATGATCATGCCGTCGGTGTGGAACGGCGCGTCTACATTGCCGCCGATATTCAAGCTTTTGCCGATACCGAAGTGGAACGCGCCCAATATCCGCTCGTCCTCAATCAGCTTGCCGCTGAGCTCCGCCTTTTCGTTGGTGCCGATGCCCATCTCCGCGATGTTGTAGACATTCTCGTTCTCAAACGAGGCGAGGAGAGCGGCAAATTCCTGCGCCGTCCGCCCGCCGGTTATTTCCCGGATCAGTCCTTTTTCCACTCGCAAAACGACGGGTTGATCGACGATGCCGAAAGGCGCCAGGCTTCCGTCAAACACGATCGTTCCGTTCGTGGTGCCTTCGAGCGGCGCTGTCGCGGTTGTCCCCGCGGGGGCGAAGTTCCACTGGCCGGGCTGATTGCAAATGCCGTCCACGGCCATCGTCTGTCTTCCCTGGACGGAAAACTCGACATCCGTTCCGTTGGCGCACGTCACGCGGACCCGGTCAGCCGATTCAAACAGCTTGACAAACTTGTTGGTCAGCTCGCTCAGCTTTTCGTAATCGGCGTTCACCGCGCCGGTCATCATCCGCTCATCCAAGCCGCTGCAGACAAGCACGCGCGTGCCTTGTTTGCGGGCCTGGCGAATCGCTTCCACGTGGGTGATGGATACTTTGGGCAGAATGACTGCCGCTTGAACGGATTGCAAACTTGCCGCGACAAACGGCATCGGCTCGGCATTTTGCGTCGGGACCGCCGGATAGATGATTTTCCCCACTTTCGCCCCCAGAAGCGAACCGGCGATGAAAAAAGCGTCTGCCAGCGAAGGCTCCTGCTTGTCGTCGGCGACGATCAGAACCTCTTCCTCCCGCTTGATCTGCAGTCCATTTTTCAACACGTTATAGGCTGATTCGAGCAAAAACTTGTTCATCGCTTACTCTCCTTCTCCACCAGGACCTTGATCAGTTCCACAGCCCTGTCAATTTCCTCCGTTGTGTTGAAGTAGTGCGGGGACAATCTCGCCATTTTCGCGATGCCGTACTGCTGCAGCATGGTGTTGGCCATAAACGTCCCCGCTTCAATGATGATGCGGTGTTCTTCCAAAAATTCGGTGATTCGGTCGGGCGTCAAGCCGTCCACGTTGAACGGAATGATCCCCAGGCGATTTTCGATGCTTTCGGGGCCGTAAATGGCGATCCCAGGAATCGTCTGCATCCGCTCAACCGCGTATTGGGTCAGCTCCTTGACCCGCTCGTAGACGGCCTCGATGCCGATGTTGGCGGCGTAGTCGATCGCCGCTCCCAGCCCCAAAATGGACGGAACGATCGGACAACCCGCTTCCACCCGTTTGGCGATCGGCAGGAACGAATACTCGTTGGTGTCAAAATCCCAGGTGGTGCCTCCCCAACCGATCAATGTCGGCTGTATCGAGTCAATCAGCTCTTCGCGGATGTACAAAATGCCCGATCCCTCGGGACCCCTCAGCCACTTGCGGCCGCAAGCCGCGAGAAAATCGCAGTTCAGTTCCTTGACGTCGATCGGCACCAGGCCGAGCGTCTGCGACGCGTTGATCAGCGTCAGGACGTTGTGCCGTTTCGCCAGCGCACAGATTTCCTTCACCGGCTGCAGCGCGCCGGAAGCGTTTGGCAGGTGGGAAACGGTGATCAGGCGGGTGCGGGGAGTGAACAATTTCTCCAGCTCCGCTACGGAAATCACTCCGCTTTTGTCCGTCTTCAGCACCTTCAGTTTGATTTTCCCTTCGCTCTGAAGCTTCAGCCACGGAACGAAGTTGCTGTGAAACTCGAGGTCGGCGAGAATCACCTCGTCCCCTTCGTTCCAGGAGAGGCCGTTCGCGATGAAGTTGATCGCTTCCGTTCCGTTTTTCGTAAAGGCAATTTCACTGGCCGACGCACCGATAAACGCCCCGGCTTTTCCCCTGATTTCGTCTACTTTGGCGTACGTCTCCTTGCGAAACGAGGGCAAATACGGCCCGAGGCTCGCTGTTTTGCTGAGGTAGTCGGTGATGGCCTCGACCACCTGCCGGGGAGGTGCGGAAGCCGCAGCCGTGTTGATGTACGAGTACTGCTCATGAAGCGGCGTATCTTTTCTGATTTGTGCGATGTCCATGCTTGCCTCACATCCTTACAGCGTGATCAGGTCTTTTCGGTAGGTCATCAAATTGATGAACCCGTCCTCCGTCACGACAAGATTGTCCTCGATGCGAACTCCGCCCTTGTTCGGCAGATAGATGCCCGGCTCTACGGTGAACGCCATGCCCGGCTTGAGGACGAGCTTGTTGTTTTGCATCATGTACGGCGCTTCGTGTCCGCTCAAACCGATACCGTGCCCCGTTCGGTGGGTGAAATAGTCTCCAAAGCCTCTCTCCCGGATGATCTTCCGCGCCGTTTCGTCCACTTCATGCGCGGTGATTCCCGGTTTGATCACATCCACGGCCGCTTGTTGGGCTTCTCTGACGACCTCGTAAATCTCTTTCAATTCGTCGGAGACGTCGCCCACGGCAATCGTTCTGGTGATGTCACCCACATAACCGCCGCAGATTGCCCCGAAATCCAGCACCACCAGTTCGCCGTTCTCGATCACTTTGCTGGAAGCCCGTCCGTGCGGCAGCGCACCGCGGTATCCAGATGCGACGATCGTGCCAAACGGAGTGCCTTCCGATCCCCGCTTGCGCATTTCGTACTCCAAATGCGCAGCGACTTCCAGTTCGCTGACACCCGGCTTGATAAAAGGAAGGGTTGCCTCAAGGCTTTCTTCGATGATCTGCACCGCTTTTTTCAACTGTTCGACTTCCTGCTGATCTTTGAACATGCGCAGGGAGTCAATCGCAGCGCTGACGTCTTCGGTTGACGCCGCTCCCAACGCTTCCGCCGCCTTGAGCTCCATCACACGCATCTGGCCGAACTCCACTCCGACTTTTCCCAGACTGCCCAGTGCAGCCCTGGCTTCGGCCAGCGCCTTGCCCGCTCCCTGCTCATCGGTATACCAGAAGATCCGGCCGTTGGTGGCGGACTCCACTTTCGTCAGTTCCACCTGCGGGACGACAAAGCTCAATTCCCCTTCCTTGGTCAGGATCGCCAGCGTCAACCGCTCGCTTTGTTTGAGATGAAGCCCGGTGAAATAATACAGATTGGGCCCCGGGACGATCACCGCCGCGTCCATGTTTCTTTCGCGAAGCTCTTGCACGAGTTTGTTTCTTCTTGCTTCAAACATACCGATTCCCTTCTCTCTCCTGAATGTTCTCCAACCTTATGACTGCGCAGCCGACTCCCTGCCCATCGTCTGCAGGATCTTCATCGGGCCGTACAGCGTGTTCAAGCGTTCGAACTCCTCCTTGCTGTAGAAGGAGCAGGTGCGGCGGGTGAACTCCTTCGCCACTTCGACCGCAAATTTGGCGGCGGTGGCGATGTCGATTTCGTGACTTGCCCCTGTGCCGCATCCCGGAACGACAGACTGCGCGGTAATCGCCACTCCCACCACCGGTGCCGACGTCGCTACCGCAGGCTGCAGGATGCTGTTGATGTGGAACAGACCGTTGCCGTACGGCGTGATGTCCTGCGTCGTGATCGGAAAGGTAACGGGCAGCTGTCCGGTGACCATTTCCATAATCCGCAGCAAATCCTCACTCACCCGCAGGATGTACCCTTCTTTCACCGTTGGAGATATGGCGATGCCCTTGTGGTTGATCACCCGATTGCCTTTCGTGGTGTCAATGGACAGGATCGCTTCCATCTCGGGAGTGACTTCATACTGATTCATCGTGAGAATATCAACCGGCGAATCCATAAAGTCGACCGGTTCGTGCGGTTTCGTCGGCGCGTCCGGGCAGATGTGCGTGGTGACGATCACGTCTCCCGGCAGGTGATCTCCCCGTTTTTTCATCTCGGCCAGTTTCAGAGCAGCGGCAATCGCGGCGACCGCACCGTCGGCATCTGACACCAGACCGATCCGGCTCGGGCGCGCGCCTATGCCGCCCAGGCGTCCGACGATGCCAAAGGTAGGGGCGTTTCCGCCGTTTGACTTCCCGTCAGTCCCGGGGATCACGATTTTGACAAAGTCGGTTCTTCCCTTCTCCCCTTCAACGGTCCGGACGCTCACTTGCACCTCCGGAAAAGCGGAAAACAGCTCTTTCACGTCTTGCCCGGATACGTAAGCACTGTCAAGCGTTTCATAGACAATCAGCGTTTGTTTCAGCGACATCGCGTAGTGCCTCCTCGTTTGCCTTGTTTCCAAATACATACGGCAGCACCGACTTGCCGATGATCTTTTCGATCGGCTGGATCAGGTTTTTGTTTCGCATAGTCGAACCCAGGCGCAAGTTTTCTTTCGGGACGGCAATCACCGCCACTTTTTGCCCCCTGGTCACAGCAGCAGAGACGAGCGGCCTGCCGCTTTCCGCATCAAACGTCATGATCAGATCGGGAAACGTCGCCAGCCTCTCTCCGTTGATCTCCGCCGTCATGTATTCGTTCCAGAACGTCAGCTCGCAGACGCCGACGATCACCCTGCCGACGTCAAAACCTCCCGTCGTTTCCAGGTGGAATCCCGTCACTTCGCCCATCGCGATCACGTTTCCACCCAGCAGCGCCACAACCGCGTCAACCGCTTTCTCCCCTTCGTGGGCCAACAGCGCCTCGCCGACTTGAATCGCTTGTTGAATCGCCCCCGGAGCCCCGTTTTGTCTCACGTACGCGGCCTTCACCGGATTGCGCGCAACGGCGACCATGCCGCCGGCACTGATGGAAACCGTCCGGATCATGGACGAGACGGTATCAAGCGCGCCGGACACGGCCAGCTCGACGTAATTCCTGCCCCTGCCGCCGGCTGCTGCCTGCACGGACACATAGTCACTCTGTTCGGACAGGTTCATCGAGCCCATGCTCCCCGTTGGGTGGGCCCGTCCATTGCAGGGAGCGTCGACGACGGGAATCCCCGTAACGGCTGATTGAAACCACCCGTTGACCGTGGTGCTGGCACCGTTTTCGTTGGTGATGATGCCGTCAATCTTCCCCCCCATTCGCTCGGACAACAGCTCGAGCGCGCGCAGGTAGTGGACGGGTTTTACGTACTTGTCGGGAGCGGCGGGCGCTCCGACGAGGGATACGGTGACGATGGTCGCGTCATCGTCCAATTCGTCGATCGTAACCAGTCTGGGGTGACCGACCTCGAGGGCCAGTCTCCCCAACTGCATGCCGTCTTCGATCCATCCTCCCCCACCGCCGCCCAGGACCGCTCCCCCGAGGACGGCAGCCTCCATTTTGCGTTTATCCAACTGAATCGTAGCCATAGGAACCTCACCGATTACTGCTTGCTGAATTTAAACACGGAATTGAAGAAGCTGTACAGCGCGTCACCGGCGATGAAGCCCGCGGCCATAATGCTCATCGGGGTTTCCGCCTCTTTCCCTTTCACTTTCAGCACCACTGCGCGAATAACGATCCCGGCGAGCACTGCCCAACCGGCTGCCGGGTACAGAATCAGCAAACCTGTTGCGAACAGGACCCCCAGCTGGCGCTTCGCTCCACCGAAAAGCTGCAGCAGCGCCCCGGGAATGGCCCAAATGAACAGCTGCCATGCGATGTCGGGCGACACGCCTGCTTCAATCGTCGCCACGTACACCTTGTCCACCGGCGGCACCAGGTTTTGGGCAAAATAGCCTTTGTGTGCGACCAGAACGGCGACAAGCGCTACCGCGAAGGCAATCATCGCGGCGATGAATTGCTGCTTTCTTCCGTCCAGCTCAAACACCCTGTCTCGACCGAAGCCGCGGAGGATGTACCCGGTCTTCAGGTCATACCCCATATCGGCGAACGCCGGGCCTGTCGCCGCGCTGTACCCGACCAAGAGGGCCAGAGCGACCGGCGGAAATCCGATCAGGATGCCGATGATAAGCGTAATGAGTGCAACGGCAAATGCGGGGAACCAACCGGAGTGCATCGCGGCGATTCCGACGATCAATTCATGGACAAAGGCTGCAAACGCAGCAAACAACAAGTACAGGACGAACATTCCCAGCGACATGTCGGTTACAATGCCACCGACCACAGCGAGAATCAGCGCAACGGCGACATAAGCCAAAAATCCGTATCCGAGGGCACGGTACGTATCGCGTTCCGAACGGGTATAGTTCTCCCCGTTTGCGTCTGCGGAAGCGGCCGCAACCTCGTGATTTGGCGCCGATTTCGTATTATTCTGTTTTTTTAGAATCAGATAGGAAACCTGCACCAGAGCGACCAAACCGGCACCAATCATTAAACCGTGAGGAATGTACAGCTTGTTGATGTCAACCCCGAACAGCTGAACGGAATAGCCGCGAAGCAAGAGGCCAATTCCAAACATGGCGAGCGCCCAGATGTTGCCGATAAACGCAACCCCAAACGCCGACATGGGAACGCCCAGGTACGAACCCAGGATACCGCCCGCCGCTCCAATCCCCAATAGACCGGCTCGCTTTCCGCCCTGATCGCCGGCGATAATCGATTCAGCGGTCGCTACCCCTGGCGGCCAGGTGCCGGAGGCGGGGAAAATCTTCGAGTCAAACAGGCGGTACAAGATGATCGCGTCCACAAACATCGCCAGTCCGGCACCGATCAGCATCGGCAGGATCAGCTCAGGCTTGCCCATGACAAATGGAATGCCAATGGGAATCAGCAAACTGTTTGCCGCGCCAAACGTGGCCGATGAAATCGCGGTCTGGATGAGGTTTTGCCGGTGGATCGACCGGTATTTGCGGAAAAGTCCGACAGGGATCCTGGCGATCACCATGGCCAGCAGGGCCCCGATAATCGCCGTGTTGGCGGAAATGCCGAGCGACACGATGAGCTGCATACCGATAATCGCCCCGACAATAGAGGACCCGATAATCAGAAACAGCGAGAACGGTTCGAGCACAATCGGATGTTTTTCGTTTTGGTTCTTCATATAATTCCCCCCAAAAGTTTTCGTCAAGCAAGGATCTCTCTCTGTCAAGCTGCGCCGCAATACGTTGTCTGCCGTTACCACCACCTCCTTACGAGAACGAATCCAACCTGGTCCGAAGACAAGGCATTTACGGCTAGTACTGCAAATGAAATTTGTCGAAACAGGCTTGAATCCCGTCCCTGCCCTTGAGCAGGAGCGGCAGGACTGCCGCCACCTTGGCCTGGGGCATGCGATATTCCGGACCGGCAATCGTCAGCGAAGCGATGATTTCCTGTCGGTGATTGAACAGCGGAACGGCCAGTCCAAATACCGAGTCGGAATATTCGCCCACGGAAAAACACCAGCCCTTTTGCCGGATCTCCTCCAGGTCGGCCAACAGCTGTTCCGGGCTGACGATCGTCTTGTCGGTAAACGGCTTCAGTCCCTTTTGAATGATGGCTTCCTGCCGTTCCCGCGGCAGGTAGGCCATGATTACCTTGCTGGAGGCCCCGGCGTAAAGCGGTATTTTGCTGCCAATCGTAACCGCGTACTTGATCTGCTGCGAACTTTCCGCGATCTCTACGTAGATGCCCTCCATACCGTCCAGCCAGGTGAGGAAGATGGACTCGCCCGTCTCCTCTGAAAGCCCTTTCATTATGGGATAAATGATGTCGGACGGACGCAGCCTGTCCTGCACGAGTTGACCGTACTCCCAGAACTTGATCCCCAACTCGTACTTTTTCGTCTCCTGGTTTTGCACCAGGAATCCGTGGCTCTCAAAGGTTGATAAAATCCGGTACACGACGGTATGGTTCATCTTCATTTCTTTCGCCAGCTCACGAACCCCCCACGCCGGGGTCTGTTTGGTAAAGTACTTGAGCAGTTCCAAGGAATTATCCAACGTTTTCAGGGACATCGCCTTCACCTTTCGCGTGTATTGATTCAACTGGTTCTACTATAGAACCAGTGGTTCTATTTCTTATCTTAATTATAATCGCATAACAAAGAGAATTCAATCATTTCGTGCAAGTATGATTTTCCGAACATCTCCACCTTTGTTCTTGCCGCAAACACGAAAAAACCCTTAGCAGCTTCTTCGCTAAGGGGAAAATACTCCGGGCATTACCGTAAAAACCTAGGATTTTGGCTGACGTCTAGCCACAGCTCCGTTTGTTCCAGGTGTGCAGCCATCTGAAAGAGCAGATCCTCACGGCCTCTGGCGGTCATGAATTGAACCCCGATTGGCAGTCCATCTGCCGTCCTATGAACGGGTACAGACATGGCCGGCTGACCCGTGAGATTCGCCAGCTGAGTAAAGGGCGTCCTCTTGAGATTATCTTCGGCGATCTGCTCAATGATCCCTGCTTTCTTTAAAAGTCCACCCCACCCCAACTTGCCCATGACTTGGATAGCCAGCTTTTCCAAAGGCTTCGGCTCAAGCTCTCCTATCTTCGCAGGCGGAAAAGCAGTCGTTGGGGTTATATAATACGCATAGGTTTCATGAAAGAGTTCCATCGCATAAGACGCTCGGTCCCACTCCCGCAGGCTTAAGACAAACTCCTCAGCCGTAGTAGCCCTGCCCAGCAATCCAAGCAGCCAGGTCGCCGGCTCCACATCGTCATACGCTGCCTTGCGACCCAACGCTTCTTCCAGCGTTGACAATGCGGCAGCAACTTCACCAAAATACATCGTGAGATAACTGATGGCGATGTTTTTTCCATGTACAGGCGCATCGACCTCCTCGACATGGTGTCCAATGGATTCCAGGTATTTGGCTGTTTTCATAACCGCTTCTCTGCATGCAGGATGAACTTCCGTTCCAATCGGCGATTGAACAGAAAAGGCGATCCGTACAGGCCGGTCGAGCGGCTTGTTGACCGTATCCAAATAGCTTCCCTCGAAAGGAGGTGCCGAGAAGGCGGCCCCTTTTTCCTCTCCTGCGAGTTCATCAAGAGCGGCAGCACTGTCCCGGACCGAGCGAGTGAGAACATGTTCAACGGATGCTCCCTGCCAAAGCCGACCGTAACGAGGTCCTACCGGCGTGCGTCCTCTCGTCGGTTTCAGGCCGAACAGTCCGCAGTAGGCAGCGGGAATCCGAATGGATCCTCCTCCATCGTTGGCTCCGGCGATAGGGACCATCCCCGAAGCTACGGCAGCAGCCGATCCACCGCTTGAACCACCCGGCGTATGTGCCGAATTCCATGGGTTCCTGCACGGTCCATAATGAGCAGGTTCCGTAATTCCCATTAAACCGAACTCCGGCACATTGGTTTGACCAAGGAAAACAACCCCTGTGTTCTTCAGCCGTCTTACATATTCCGAATCACTCTTTGCCCGATAAGGGCGCAGTGCTTTCGAGCCAGATGTGATCGGCTCTCCCGCGATCTCTTGTGAAATGTCCTTTAGCAGCATCGGAACACCCGCAAACCGGCCTCTCCCCTCATGCACCGAATCATTTCTCGCACGCTCGTACATCTTGTGGATGACAGCGTTCAACTCCGGATTCAGGGTCTCTATTCGATGTATGGCTTCTTCAACCAGCTCTCTTGGTGTAACCTCTTTCTTTTTTACCAGCTCCGCTAACCCTAATGCATCATATTCTTTGTATGAAATCCCCGCCATTTCCCCTCACCTCCCATATAATCCTCTTCCAGCGGTGGAAACTCTTTTGTAACCACCTCCTGATGAGAACAGGCACTTATCCATGCAATAATTTGACTTGCTTCACGAAGTTTCCTCCAATGATTTCAGTGAGTTCCCTAAACAAAAGGAAAGAGCCTGCCTCTTTCAAGACAGACCCTTTCGACGTATTTCGGGTGGTGACAGGCACCAAGCCCTACTGGATGACCTGCTTAGGCAACCATAAGGTAAACTCTGGCCAAATCATCACGAAAACCATATACACGATCATCACGCCAATAAATGGAATACTGCCTTTGAACACTTCGCCCAGGCTCGATTTTGAAATCCCGCTGATGACAAACAAATTCAATCCAACCGGAGGCGTAATCTGGGCGATTTCCATATTGATAATCATGACGATCGCAAAATGAATCGGGTTAATGTCCACCGACAGCATGATCGGCAGCAACAAGGGAAGCGTGATCAGCATGATGGAAGATGATTCCAAAAACATCCCCAATATAAAGAAGAGAATCGCTGTCAATGCAAAAAACATGACTTTATTCAGCGCATCCATCGACATCATGGCTTCTGCCAACGCCTGCGGTATTTGCTCCTGCGTCATATACAACGAAAATACCATCGCCGACGCGATAATAAGCATAATCATCGCAGTGATGCCGATGCTTTCCCTGAGAATCTCCAACCATTTCTTGATGGATCTTTCCTTATACACAACGAGAGAAACAATGACCCCATAGACTGCCGAGACAATGGATGCTTCCGTCGGTGTTGTTGCTCCGCTGTAGATGCAGCCCAGGACCAGGATCGGCAAAAATCCCCCCCAGGAAGCCATCTTAAGAGAGCCCCACCGTTCCTTCCACCCTGCTTTCTCCAGTTTCCCATATCCTTTCATGCGCGCATAGATGATGGAGTAAACGACAAGGAGCAAGGTTAGGCCAATGCCCGGGATGACGCCGGCCATAAACAACTGTCCAATCGATTGCTCCGTCACCACACCGTATACAATCAAGGGAATGCTTGGAGGAATCAAGATTCCCAGCGTTCCGGATGCAGCAACCAATCCCATGGCATATCGTTTGCTGTATCCCGCTTCCACCATGGCAGGAATCATGATCGAACCGATGGCAGCAGCTGTAGCAGGACTGGACCCGCTAATGGCAGCGAAAAAGGAACAGGCCAAGATCGTAACGACCGACAGCCCACCGGACACATGCCCGATCCAGGCTCGTAACGCTTCGATCAGATATTTGGCGATGCCGCCCTTCGCGATAATCGTGCCGGCCAACACAAACCCCGGGATCGCCATCAACGTCGTATGATTCAAGCTGGTGAACATCTTTTGCGGGATGGTCCACATGCTGAACGTATCGGACAGCCAAAACATCAGCGTCGTGGAAGCAACCAATGCGATCGCAATCGGTATCCGCAGAAGAAGGAACAATGAAAAGGCGCTAAAAAGCAGAATGGTGTTCATTCATATCCCCCCCTGTCGTTCGATGGTAGTCCGTTTTCCATACACGGATGAGCCGTTCGATAAACCGAACCATAAACATCAATCCGGATATGGGCACAACGGTGTAATAAATCCACATGGGGATTCTTGTATCCATGGTCACTTGGCCGCTTTCCAACGTGTGAAGCACCAACACACAGCCGTTATACGCAAAAAAGATACAAAACAGGATGCATACCCCATTGGCGAACATGTCAATGGCCTTGCGGATCTGCGGCGGACACAGCACGTAGAAAATGTCAACACTAATGTGGTGATTGTCGCGAAGACCGACAGACAAGCCCAGCAGGATTGCCCAGACGACGAGAATGCTTGCCGTTTCATTGATCCACGTCGTAGGAGAATCAAAGACATATCTCATCACGACTTCGAAAAACATGAATCCTAATCCGACAACAAGAAACAACGTCGAAGACACGTCTTCGATCCATGAAAGCATTTTGTTGGTTTTGCACATTCGGTTCCCCTCCATCTTTCTGGGATAGAAAAAAAGGAGGTGCGTCCCCCTCTTTTTTCCAGTATTCATTCCCTCTCTACTTCGATGCTTCTTTGGCCAAGTTAATCACTTCTGGATCCATCTCGGCTGCCCATTTATCGAAAACAGGCTGTACCGCTTGCTTAAATGCTTCTCTTTCCTGATCCGTCAACTCGGTGATCTTCAATTTGCCGCTCTTCTTGAATTTTTCCAACGATTCAAGCTCCAGCTTTTGCACTAAATCACGCCCAACCTTTGTCGCCTCTTTCATCGCTTCGTCCAGAAGGCTTTGCGTCTTGGCGTCCAGGCCATCCCACCATTTCTTGTTCGCTACCACGACATATTCGGAACGCGCATGGTTGGTAAGGGTGAGGTTATTTTGAACCTCTTCATATTTTTGCGTTTCAATGTTGACCAGACTGTTTTCCTGGCCGTCTACCGTACCCAACTGGAGAGCTTGGTATACTTCATTGAAGGCAATTTTGGTAGAGGCAGCACCCAGCTTCCCATACACTTCATTGATAATCTGCCCGCCATGTGTGCGAATCTTTAACCCCTTCAGGTCATCCGGATTTTTGATTGCCACTTTATTATTGGTGATGTGCTTAAATCCGTTCGGCCAGAACGTGAGGCCTTCGATGCCTTTTGACTCCAATTTGGACAGCAATTTTTTGCCGCCCTCACCATCCTCAAACCTGCGCAGACTCTCTTCATCTTTAAACATGAACGGCAAGTCGAAGATTTCAAATGATTTGTCAAAACCGCTCATTTTGGCCGCTGATGGAGCGATGATTTGCACATTATTCGCCTGCAGCGCTTCAATTTCGTCGTTATCCCCATAGAGCTGACCGGACGGGAATACCTTCACCTTGATATTGCCGCCGCTTTTGGACTCTACAATCTCCTTAAACTTCAAGGCAGACTGGCCTTTAGGCGTATTGTCCGCTGCCACGTGCGACAGCTTGATCTCCATCTTCGGGTATGCCGCTTCAGCCGACGATGCTCCCTGGCTGCTCTTGCCATCGGCCGGAGCATTCGAGGCACTGTTTCCGCAACCTGCCAACGCCATCATGGAAGCGAGTGTGAGAACAACCAAACAGGACAAACCGGATCGTTTTTTCATAAAGTTTTACCCCCTTTTCGAAAGAAAGCCCTTACATTTCATCGCTTTCAATTGGAACCCATTTTCCGAAACAAAAGCCTGAACGCAACAGAGAATGCCTCTCCCCCCTTAGCCCCTGTTTCCTGTTCAATAATTCGGAATTGCTTGTTACTTCACATATTACCATTTGTCTACTATAACTAAAAATATTCATATTTTATTGTCAATGATAAAAGTTTTTTATTTTAACAGACCATAAACCATAATGAAAAAACCCCGGAATCGCATATCCGGGGTATGATCTACCATCATTTGCTTACAGGCACACCGTGTGAAAGTGCCGGTTGTTTTGGGGATTTGTCTTTATGAACCGGCTCAGCATGTACCCGTTCCTCTTGGGCATAACGCACCAATGCAATAAAGCGATAGACGAAATGCGCAAACTTCGAATAGGGTGCAACGAAGAACAAGGTGGCCACGCTGCCCAGATGGATCATGAGCATGATCCCCATGGCAACCGTTTCGCGCATCGCCAACAGAAGCATACCAGTCACCGCAATCACAAGCAAGGATACAGAAAAGGCATTGCCTGACTTGGTGGCACTCGGATCGGAGAGGGATTGGTCACTCTTGTTTTTCACGTAGAGGAATCCTGTGATCCCGATAATGAGCCCGATCCCGCCCAACGCGCCAAGGATCACAACCGGATGATACAACGGATAAGGTGCCGGGACTTTTAACACGTGGGAGTAAAAGGCCGCAAGCGTCGTCGAAGCAAAATCAAGCAAGAACCCATAGAAAATCAAATGGTGAAACATCCGCCGGCTTCTGGACATTTCGTAGCTGGGCTCCTTGCATCCTGCCCCTTCTCCCCCCAGATACCGCAGGCTCATCGCATAGGAGATCGCAGACTTCACGTCTTGGAACGCGACTCGATCCGAGTTGGGCGACTTGATCTCACGCCAAAATCTCACGGCGCCAATGACCCAGCCAAAAAGCATCCATAATCCCAGGAAGCCGAACAATCCGATCATGGCAAACTCAGACATGACATTATAGAATGCCCCTGGCCCTACATGCTTTTGCCACAGGGCCTCCGTATTGCTTGACAACGCCAGAATCACCGTAAACACGATGGTGAGGACAACCACCGTCCATACGCTGCTCTGCTTCCCGCCAAGGGCCTTCGCCAACGGGCCTGGCCAGGCGTATTTATGATACAACTCATCACGCAACCCGCTAAAGAGCTTCGGCGGATTGATGCCAAACTCGTGGGGAGGTGTAAAGGGACACGCAAAATAACATTCCCGGCAATCGTGGCAAAGGTTGGCCAAATAGGCCATATCATTCGGGGTAAAATCCCGGCGCCACTCGATCGCCCGCCATACGGCACAATATCCTTCACAGTAGCGGCATGCATTGCACAGCCGCATTTGTCGCTTTCCATCATCGATGAGCTCTTGTAACTTCATTTGCTGCTTCCCTCCCTGCGATTCTTCCGAGTACGGCACCCATCGTCAGCCCAAAACCAGCCAAATATCCGCGGCGCAGCACATTGCCGGCAACGATTTCTCCGGTGGCAAACAGGTTCTTGGAGAGGCTGCCGTCATTCATCTTGATCCTTGCCTGCTCGTTGATTTCGACACCCAGATACGTGAAAGTAATGCCTGCCTTCAATGGATACGCATAGAATGGGGGGGTTTCAATATTTACTGCCCAGTGACTCTTGGGAGGCGTCAAGCCTTCCGTATGGCAGTCGTCCAATTCACGTGGATTAAAGGTTCCCGGACGAACAGACCGGTTATAGGCCGCAACCGTTTCATTCAACACGTCGGGATCGAGGCCCAGCTTCTCTGCGAGTTCGCCAATGGAGCCAGCAGAGATCGGCTCCCACACGGAAGGCAAAAAGTTTCCAAGCGCTTTGCTATCCAGAATGGAGTATGCGACCTGATCCGGCTGCCTTGCGATCAGCCCGCCCCAAATCGCGTAGCGTTTGGGCCAGAAATCTTCGCCTTCATCGTAGAAACGCTGTCCATGCTTATTCACTACAATCCCAAATGGCACACTATCAAGGCGTGTCACGATCCCCCCGTCAAACTTGGGCGCCCTGCCATCTACCGCAACGGCATGAAACGCGTTTGGTTCCCCGATCTGGGCGGTCCCCTTGTTGAGAAGAAGCTCCAGAACGTTGCCTTGGTTGTATGGCGTGCCCCGAATCACGAAATTGTCAGCCGCCGCCCCCCAGTAGCGCCTGTGCCATTCGATATTCGCCTCAAAACCGCCCGATGCAACGATAACCGCTTTCGCCTGCACGGTTATGATCGAGCCGTTGCGTTGTACGTGTACCGCCTTGCATTCCCCATCCTCGATGGTCAAATCCACCACCATGGCTTCGTACCAGATGTCGATCCCTCTGGCTTGGGCAGTCTGATAGTAGGAATTCATCATGGCTTTTCCGCCGCCGAGTTGAAAAATATTGGTTCTCCCTAAATGAAGGGTTCCCGTCAACGCTGGCTGCCAGAGGATTCCTTGCTTGCCTAGCCATTCCGGAAGTTCTTCCGACCCGCGCACGATGATGCGGGCAAGCGTTTGATTGATTTCTCCACCGGCGACACGGTTCAAATCCTCCATGAATTCTTCTTCCGTATACGTGCCCACCATGTACTTGTTGTCCTCACGCGTATTCATGACCCGAAAATCCCGGGTATGCCGGCTGTTCCCCCCGCGATAAAATTCAGGGGCCCTCTCGACGATCAGCACCTTTCTCGCTCCATGTTCGTGAGCCGACAATGCGGCGCTGAGAGCGGCATTCCCGCCACCGATGACCAAAACATCCGTTTCCATTATGCAGACTCCCTTTCCCGTAATCATACGTATACAGTGCCCGTCATCAATCGTCGAGCGGTACGATAAACCCGGCCGTAATGGGCATGCCATTTTCCATCCGTACAGGAGACATGAGCTCCTACATCCATCACACCGCTGCAGTGTCCGATGCGAATCACGCGGGGATCATGCGGATTCTGCGAGACGAGTTGATGGACGAGCGTTCCTACCATTTGGGAGGCAATCGCCAAACAGATCCCTCCGGTGATGGCATAAGAGGGATGCAATTTTCCCATCGACATCATCCGGGCGACAATATCGATGTCATTTTTGCGAATGACGCTGCCGGACGTGGAGACATAATCGATTGATGGCGCCAGGATGCAAGCTTTGGGGACAGCCGGGCAATGTTGAATGGCATCCTGAATCGTCTCAGCCAAGCCGAGTCTGACGGCTGCCGCCCCTCGGATCTCAAGGATGCGGCCCAGGAAATCCGGATCGTTATCCAAATCTTTCGGCAATTCGGTTCCGGATATCCCGATATCAGACGCTTTGACGAATACACATGGATTGGCCGCATCCACGATCGATACCTCATAACGGCCATAGGAATCCGTCTCCAGCCATTCCCTCACCTGATGGGTCGGCAGCAAGTGGCCGGTCACCGATCCGCCAGGCTCCATAAAATCAAGTTGAATCTTGCTTCCCGTGGTCGGAACGCCTGGAATGGCGTAATCCCCCTCATACTCGGTTTTTCCCTCTTTGACCGGGACATGGGCATAAATGTACTTTTGTGTATTCGTATTGAAAATCTTGACGGTTGTGTATGGCTCTTTGATGTTCTCGATTAACCCCGCATCGATTGAAAAGGGGCCTACAGCCGAAGAGATGTTGCCGCAATTGCCTTTCATATCGATCAGGGACGTGAGGATATCCACTTGTCCAAACGTATAATTTACGGCATTCGGTTCCCCGGGTATCTTCGAGATGATGGCCAGCTTGCTCGTGGTGGATGTGCCTCCCCCTAACCCGTCAAGTTGCCGCCCTGTTGAATCCGGACTTCCAAAGGCGTGCAGGATCACTTCTTTTCGCTCATCCCATTCTTCGGGCAGATCCTGTTCCAGAAAAAAGAGGCCTTTGCTCGTCCCGCCCCTCATAATGGTACAAGGAAATTCCGATTTCATGTCGCACCTCCAGTTAACACACGTCTTGAAACGATCAGCGAAAGGCCGAAAAATGTTTATCTCCTGAATTTGATTGTAGTATAATTGTAAGTATTAAAATAATATTAATATTTTATGATTTTTGATAAATAATTTTTATTGATGGAAGACAGGTGAAGGTTATGGATGAAAAGGATTGGAACATGCTGATCACCATGTATGAGGAGCGAAATATCACCAAGGCGGCAGAACGCCTCTACATTTCACAGCCGGCCTTGACCTACCGGCTGCATCAGCTGGAGAAGGAATTTGGAACCAGTATTGTCACGCGTGGGAAAAAAGGGGTGGAATTTACCGTCCAGGGCACCTATCTGGTGAACTATGCGAAAGAGATGCTGCTCCAGCTGCGCAAGGCGAAGGAATATATCGTCAATATGGATCAAAGCGTGAAAGGCACCTTGCGCTTAGGGGTCTCCGGCATGTTTGCCCGTTACGAGCTCCCCAGGCTGTTAAAAAATTTCCTCGCCAAATACCCCGATGTCGAAATCAATTTGAAAACCGGGTGGAGCTCGGAGGTTAACCATTTATTGCAGAAAGAGGAAGTCCATCTTGGCATCGTGCGCGGCAACTACAATTGGCACGGGGAGGCCTATTTATTTCGGGAAGAGATGATCAGCGTTGCCTCCCATAAAAAAATAGAACTGGAGGAATTGCCGTCGCTCCCCCAGATCAATTATCAAACGGACCCGTCTTTACGCACGCTCATTGACAATTGGTGGAAAGAGAGATTTCGGACGCCCCCTACCATCGCCATGGAGGTGGACCGCCTCGATACCTGCAAGCAATTGGTGCTGCACGGTCTGGGTTATGCGTTTTGCCCCAACATCTGCTTATCGGAGGATGAACCGCTCTATACCATTCCGCTGATTTCGAAAGACCAGCAACCGTTGGTACGGCAGACATGGATCATTTATCGGGAAAGCTCCATGGAATTGACATTGGTTAAAGCATTTATTGATTTCCTCAAGGAAGAAACCGCCACGCAGTCAACATGAAGGAACAAAAGGAAAGAGCCTGCCTCTTTCAAGACAGACCCTTTCGACGTATTTCGGGTGGTGACAGGCACCGATTATGTACCGCAAAAGGTTCGGTAAGGACGGGTTGATGGCGCAGGCAGCGTGGAGTATTCAGCCTGTTCGGGTGTGTGCGCGTAGGGGCTCGATAGAACATCAAGCAGCCGTTCCATCACGCTGTAGTCTCTTTCCTTCACTGCGGCTTCCAGCGCTTCTTCTACCCGGTGGTTGCGAGGGATTAGCGCGGGGTTGCTGTCCCGCATCAACTGATGCGAGGCGGCTTTTGATTCCTGCTGCCTGCCTAGTCTCGCCTGCCACCGCACCTGCCACTCGGCAAATTCAGTGGTGCCAGCCAGAGCCGTATCCTCCGGCTTATCAAAAGTTAATGCGCGGAAGGTATTGGTGTAGTCCGCACGATGCTTCTGCATCAGATCGAGGAGGTCTTTCATGAGTGATACATCCTCCGGCTCTTCGTTAAAGATTCCCAACTTTGCCCTCATTCCCGCGAGCCAATGACGGTGATACAACCCGGTAAAATCGGAAATCGCATCCTCGGCCAATTTGATGGCCTGCTCCTCGTTGTCATGCAGCAGCGGTAGGAGGGTTTCAGCAAATCTCGCGAGATTCCAGGCAGCGATGTACGGCTGATTACCATAGGCGTAGCGTCCATGAATGTCAATGGAACTGAATACCGTTGCGGGGTCATAAGCATCCATGAAAGCACATGGACCATAATCAATCGTTTCTCCGCTAATGGCCATGTTGTCGGTGTTCATCACTCCGTGAACAAAGCCAACGAGCTGCCATTTGGCGATCAGCTCAGCCTGACGCTTGATCACTTCCTGAAGCAGGAACAGATAGCGGTTCGGAGCATCGTCAACGTCTGGAAAATGCCGCTGCAATGTATAGTCAACCAGGATTCGGAGATCCTCATCAGAGCCCCAGGTTGAAACGTATTGAAAGGTGCCGACGCGCAGATGACTGGCAGCCACGCGGGTCAGAATTGCGCCAGGCAGGTCTGTCTCACGGATAACTGTCTCACCGGTGGTCACCACTGCCAGACTGCGAGTGGTAGGAATACCAAGCCCATGCATGGCTTCGCTGATGATGTATTCGCGCAGCATCGGTCCAAGTGCCGCTCGACCATCGCCTCCGCGAGAGTATGGCGTTCTGCCTGAACCCTTGAGCTGAATATCAAACCGTTCGCCTGCAGGCGTGATCTGTTCGCCAAGCAGCAGAGCCCGGCCGTCCCCCAACATCGTAAAATGCCCGAATTGATGCCCCGCATAAGCTTGGGCAAGCGGCAAAGCACCTTCTGGAATCCGGTTCCCCGCCAGCACCGCTATGCCCTCTTCGCTTTGCAGCGCCTGCACGTTCAACCCTAGGGATGCTGCCAACCGTTCATTGAGAATGATCAACTTCGGGGAACGTACAGGGGTTGGGTCCTGCCTGGCAAAAAATGATTTCGGCAGACGAGCGTAACTGTTGTCGAAGTTCCATCCTGGTTCTGTTATCGCCTTTTTCTCTGTCATCGTATCTCCTTTGTTTTTTGTCTTTTTTATATCTTAGGTTTTTCTTTTACAGAATACAATCATCATAGGCATTCTACTCTTTTTCGTTATCTATTTTCTATATCAACACTAGGCAGCCCCTCTTAGTTTTTACTTCTGCCAATTTCTTATACCCCTTCCACACATAGATGGCGCCCTTTCGGGTGGTGACAGGCACCGTCAATCTGATTCTACATACGTTTGATAGGCTTCTCGCTGATGAACCGTTTCTCCCGAAAAATAACGCAGGATGGAATCGAGCTTGACGTAAGCAGGCGGGATTCCATTCATCTGCGTATAATATCGATAGCTGCTCCATGGATAAAGATCCATTCGCTTCACCATCTTTGCTTCCAATGGATTGCGATGAATATATTTGCTCACTTCAAGCACACCTCTGTCTTCTTCAAGCAGTTGCGCATAGTATCTTTTTTCAAATACGTGTCCGCTGAGACGATAACGAGTATTGAAATAGTTAGCATATCTTTTATTCAGCAAGGCCATTACTTTTGCAATGGGGTCCTCCCATGTTCTTATCAGTAAATGAAAATGATTGGTCATAAGGCAGTAGGCAGGGAGTTCAAACTTGATTTTTTCATATACGCTTTCAAGAATCTTATAAAAACTTACATAATCCAAATCTTCAAAAACAGGGCATCCCTTCGATTTCCGCGGCACACAATATGATAAAAGCCGCCTGGCAGCCAGATTCTTGATTTTCTTCCCATGTGTCCATCTACCTCCCCGAAACTTTGGCATTTGGTTTTGATCTTGGCTGTACGGATATACGATAGGCAATAGCCTCCCACAAGCTTTCATCCGAAATATGCGCTTCATCCCGGAGATCCGATATCGTTCTGGCTATGCGAAAGATTTTTCCCTGAACGCGATTGCTCCAGTTCTGCTGCATGCAATGGTACTGCAGCATGTTTTGTTGTTCTGTCGTCAAGGAGTTTGTTTGCGAAAACAACTCAAAGGGAATGGAACCGTTGCTGTAAGCCCCCCAATCCCGGTAACGCTCCTGTTGTTTTTGTCTGGCGTGTATCACTCTTTCTTGAATTATCTTTGATGTTTCCGATGATTTTTTTCCTTCCCGCTCAAAATTGATTGGCTCCAGTCTTAAAAAGATATCGATACGATCTCGTATGGGTCCGGATAACTTTCCCTGGTAGGCTTGAATTTGCTTGGGTGTACAGCTGCAATACCCTGCTTTCGTGTCCAAGTAACCGCATGGACATGGATTCATGGCGGCAATAAGAATGAAGCGGGAGGGAAAAGTGGCGGTCGAGTGGATGCGACTGATCGTGACCTTTCTTGATTCAAGCGGTTGTCGCAGCATATCCAATGTTTTTTTGGGGAATTCTGCAATCTCATCCAAAAACAACACCCCATGATGGGCAAGGGAAATTTCACCCGGCTTTGGATTGGTGCCTCCTCCGATCATGGAAACATAGGATGAGGTATGGTGGGGTTGGCGATAAGGAGGCATAGCGGCATCAGGCAATTCTACACCTGCCATCTGATAAAGACTCATCACCTCTATTTGAGCTTCACGAGACAGTGGTGGCAAAATCGTAGAAAAAGATTCAGCGAGCATACTTTTACCGCATCCCGGAGGGCCGCTCATCAGCAAATTGTGTTCCCCGGCTGCCGCTATTTCGAAGGCGCGCTTTGCTTTCTCATGTCCGAGGATGTATGAAAAATCTTTTAGCATGGTAGATTTGGTTATTGGTAGTTCTCCAACGTCCTCAGGAAAAGAACAGGAAAGGGAAAGCTGTCCAGCCAAATGGGAAAGCACATCGCTTATGGTATGAACAGCCACAATTTCAACTCCATCTACGAGATGTAACGGTAATTGAGCATCAAGGGGCAGATAAAGTTTTTTGAACCCCAACTGTTTGGCAGCCAACAATGAAGGTAATATCCCATCTACCCTTTGAACCCGACCATCAAGTGATAACGCTCCAAGAAAAGCAGTCGCAGCAGGAATCTCTCCCTTGATTACATCCAGGCATTTGAGAATGCCGATCGCTATGGGCAAATCAAAGACGGGACCATTCTTCTTGTGTTCAGCTGGTGCCAAGTTAATGATGATCTTTCTATCGGAAATGCTGCAGCCTGTAGATTTCAAGGCAGAAATGACACGTTCCCTCGATTCTTTTATGGCGGTGTCCGGCAACCCCACGATGACAACACTCTCTATGCCATGCAGCTTTTCTACCTCGACTGTGACTTTATATCCTTGCATCCCCTTCAATCCAATTGATGAAATATTGGCTGCCATACTTTTCACCCTCTTTTTTCAGAACGAACGTTCCTATTGAGCCAAGCGTAATCATTGTAAGAGGGGGTGTGCAAATAAAAAATCAATCACTTCTTTGTGATTGATTTTTTCGGCACGTTCTGGGAAGTGACAGGCACCTTTGCCTTGCCAACGACAAAAAGACCCTGCATCCATTGATTGGATACAGGGCCGTTTGTGATTCGAGTTGATCTAGTGTAGCTGTTGTTTCAGTTTTTCGATTTCTTCTGCTGACAATCCCGTTGCTTTTGCAATCGCGTCCACAGACATGTCCATCGCGAACAGTTTTTTTGCTACTTCCAGTGCCTTTTGCCGCTCGCCTCTCGCTTCACCTTCTGCCAAGCCTTCTTCCCTAGCCCTTTGCTGCCGAATCTCCGCCTCCCGCACAGCCGCCATCTCGTCCAGAATCGCTTTTCGACGAGATTCGTACTCCACCCACTTCTTCTCGTCGCGGCTCAGGTCTTCCCATTCGTCAAACGCCCGTTTCATCACCGGATCTCGCATTGCTATCGCCTCCAATTCCTTGCGAATTTCCTCGTGATCGTCCGCCTCCAGAAGCAGCAGCCATCTCTCCAGCTCATTGTCATGCGGATTGACCGCCCGCTGCTCCCATTTGTCCATCAGCTTCGGGATCTCCATGAAGTGAATCTCCATCACATCCGTCAGCGGAAACTGCTCCTGATCTTCGTACAGGTGGAAGGTGGTGTGGAACCGCTCCGTCTCCCGCAGAAAGCGAAAATTGAGGATGTTGATCGTGATCGTCTTCGCCAACTCCGTGTACGGCATTCCCTTCTGCATCTGAGCTGAGTAGATGCGTGACCAGTAGTACAGGGTACGCTTTTCCATGGTCTAACCAGAATGCACTGGCATTCTGGTTAGACACAAGTGCAACTATGGCTCTGCCGTCGCTTACGCTAGGCTATCGCCAAGTTTTCTATGTCGAACCTGTTTTCCAGCTGAATCTCGATGTTAACGTGCTCGCCCTGCTCCGTTTTGGCGTGGATGTCCAGCACGGATGCCTTATCCTCGATGTGTTCCCGATTGATTTCCGGATTGAGGATTTCCACCGA
>NZ_JBIYSM020000004.1:111818-129910 GCF_044759095.2 Brevibacillus soli | reverse complement strand
TTCGGAATCTGGGCTCATAACCTCAGAAGAGCAGCCCAAATGGCCAAATAAGCAACGATTAACGGATACAGTTACACAGTAGCCCCCTGAGATTCACCACAATGAGATGCTTCTGCCAAAAAACGATTTTTTCAGGAGTAACTAGCTAACGCTTCGCCGGGCGGGGCCCCGAACACTTTTCTAGCGGCTGTATGGGATGTCCAAATTTATAAATTCTTATACACCAAAAAAAGCCGGGGGATGTGTTATCCCACCAGCTCTTCTGCTTGTTTGACACGTGCCATCAATTCTCGAAACTCGTCTCCCTGGAGCACTTCCGCTTCCAACAGGGTACTTACGCCGGTCTGGAAAACCACGTCGTATTGGCGAAGCAACACGCGTGTCTCTTCCAGAAGGTCTTCCAGCAAGCGATTCACTTCTTCATGGATTTGTGTTTTATCTGCGTACTGCAAATGGACGATGCCCAGACGGGACATACCGCTCTGCACAATCTCCTGCGCCATGTCCAGCGCCTGTTCAAAGTCGTTTTTCGAACCCGTGCTTCGACCGCCGTAGTAAATCTCTTCCGCGACGGCACCTGCGAGGCAGACCATGATTTGCTTTTCCAGCGCTTCCTTGGTGTAGAGATAGCGATCCTCCAACGGATTTTGACGCACGTACCCCAATGCTTTGCCGCGCGGACTCAGCGTCACCTGGGACACGGAGCCGGGACGGGCGATTTCACTCATGATCGCATGACCGAGCTCGTGCAAGGCTACCCGCTTTTTCTCCTCGAAAGAAGCTTCACGGTCAACCTTTTCACCCAGCATCACCTTGTCTACCGCAAATGCAAAGTGACGGGCTTCAATTTTCTCGCTGTTCTCGCGCATTGCATAGATCGCCGCCTCGTTGGCTACGCTTTCCAGCTGGGCACCGGAAAAGCCGAATGTCTCCTGTGCCACTTTTTCCAAAGAAACGTCATCGGCCAATGGCTTGTTGGCCGTGTGAATGGTCAAGATTTGTTCCCGTGCCGATTTATCCGGCAGATCGACGGTGATGTGTCGGTCAAAACGACCCGGACGCAGCAAGGCAGAGTCCAGCATGTCCTTGCGGTTTGTCGCGGCCATTACCAGAATGCGCGGCTTGTCGCTGGTCGTTATGCCGTCCATTTCCGTCAGCAGCTGGTTCAGCGTCTGGTCGTACTCACGCTGCTGCTGCCCGTCGCGCTTGCCGCCGATCACCTCAATCTCATCAATAAAGATAATCCCGCTGTCCTGACCGTTCTTTTCAGCCAGCGTTTTTACTTCCTTAAACAGATCGCGGATGCGCTGGGCACCGACACCCACGTACATCTCGACAAATTGGGAACCGGATGCCGCTACAAACGCGGAGTTGGTATAGTTGGCAGCCGCCTTGGCCATCAGTGTTTTCCCTGTACCTGGCGGACCTGTCAAAAGCACGCCTTTGATCGGGCGGATGCCGTATTGCTCGATCTTATCCTTGTAGACGAGAAAATCGAGCGCTTCCTTCAGTTCTTTTTTCGCGCGCTCCTGTCCGCCGATATCAGCGAACTGAATGGTCGACTTCGGCACGGCATGCTTGCTGTTCTTTTTCTTGCCTCCCAAGGCAAGCTGGTTCCCCTGGCCCTGACGTACGACAAGAAAATAAATGGCCGTCAACACGGCTGCAAATACCACAAACGGTGTGATATTGACACCCAAAAACAGGAGAAAGATGAAAATGGCGGGTACAACGCCGCAGAGGATCTCTTTACCCACGCGCAGTCACCTCTTTTGCCGGATAACGGGGGACAATCGTGTAAAAATCATCGGTACCTCGTTTCAGATACACGTAAATGTTTTCTTCATCCATCTGGGTCGACGCTTCATCCAGTCGGTACGCTTCCTTCCACTGTGACACGATCTGTGGAATACGGCTGTACTCATGCAGGTCGACCGCTTCCGTAAAGGAAAAAACCCCGTTCGTCCAAATATCTTCCAACGCCTTCGCATTGTTGTGTATGGTGATGTCGACGGCTTTGTTTTGAAGCAGATCCGCCAGCTTTACCCGCAGATCTTGATATTCCCGCGGAAACAATTCCGGATTGGTAACCGTCAAATCGACTTGAATGCGATCTTTTGCAACTTCCAAGCGGGCCAGTTTCGCTGACTCCATCTGTCCGATCTCGTGTTTAATCGGTTCTTCCACTTCCATCTTTTGATACAAGAACCATCCGCCGAACAGGAGAGTTAACGTAGCCAGCAACGACAATGCAATTGGTACCATTCTCAGTTGCACTGCAACTCCCCCCTATCTACGTTTATCTCTTTGTCAACGGTTCCAGTATATCACATGAGTATATCACTTTTTCTATGTAGATGTTGGATGTACGTACAGCAAAACAGGCCTTCTCTCGAGGGAAAAGGCCTGCCGCGTTATGATTGGGCAATGGCTTGAATGGCATAGGACTTCAACACGCTGCCTGTCATAAAGTCATAATGGACGTAATGGTACCGACCGTCACTGTCCAATAGCGTCACTTCCCAAAATCGTTGGCCGTTGTCCAGTCCGGGAACGGCATGCAGGATACGCGCTCGGGGGAAACCCTGCTGGGCAGCCGTGATCACGCTTTGTTTGCTGACGGCGCGATCCATCGTATCAAACACCAGCGTGTCTGCCGTCATCCAGGCGACCACCGGTGTTCCCACTGCATTTTTCCCCAGTACAACGGCGTATGACTGCTTGCCCCGGTACTCCATGATTTCGTCGATTTGAACAATGCTGGTGCGGTTCTGTGTCCATTCCCGCACCTGGTTTTCAAAGGCGCGGCGCTCCCCGATAATGTGGGAGCACAGGTGGTACGTAATACCGAGGGCTACGACTAAAATGACCGCAGCCGCTCCGATTGTCAAGCGAATCTTCACAAACGATCTTCCTTATCCCTACAGCCGGAACAGCAGTTGATCCTGTTTCAGTCCGGCCGGCGTATTCATCCGTAAATCCACCACCAGTTGTTTTACCTGCTTTGAATTCTCATCGTACCAGACCTGATAGTCAACCTCAATTTGCTTGGCCAACGTTGGAGTCATCCGGTCGACGGGAAAAGACGGGCCCAGCCACAAAGCGAGCAACTGAGTCACTTCATCCGGCTTTAAGGAAAGGTGAAAGCCAAGCAGGTCGTTTTGGTTATGGTCTGTTACCACGAGCGGGGTGAGTGAATGCAAATGTGATTTTAACAGCATGGCGTGCTCATACGGGGTGTACAACGCGTACGGAAGCGTCGGGCTGTCCTGGCCTTCTCCGTCAATGATGACTTCGACCGTCTCTCCCATCCGCTTCATCTCCAGCTGATGTCCGCCAATCGTACCGGACAGCTGGAATTTCTCCCCGTTAAAGTATCCCTGTAATGTATGCTCTTTCATGTTCACCGTGAACGCCTGATCGCGGTCGGAGGACAGTTGGTCCAAGAACGCCGCAATCATTTCGCGGTCTGCCTCTGCACGCTCCTCGACGGACACGACGGAAACCGGGTCTGACGACGGCCTGTCTGAAATGGATCCAAGAGCTATCCCCAGCAAGAACAGTCCGATAAAAATCGGCAGCAGCCACCAGAGCTGCTTTGACCGGATGTACATTGACGCTCCTCCCCGTCCCGTTTTTCCTACAACCTATGCTATACGGGAAGGTTTTAGAACGTTGCGAAAAACTTGCTAAACATAGCCCCCGGTTTGACGGTCATACTACAAGTACAACCCAAGGAGGTGAGCGCGTGAAACTGTCTCAACGAACGACATCTCCTGATGCACTTGGGTACCTGCTGCAGGAATATCGCGTTTCTTGGGCAGATCTTTCATCACCGCTGCGAACCTTGCCCCACTCACCGAAGCTTGCCTTTCGCCACACCTCTCTTATGGAAGTATGGCGAAAGGAATCGATCTGACATGGCCAATCAAATACCTCTACCTACACCTACGCTTCATCTCATTCTCCTGTCCTGCCCGACAGGAGCCTTTTCTTGGGCAGTTTACCTTTTCAGCGTCTGGAACATCCGATTCGCCTCAAAGATGACGCGTTCTTCATCTACCGTCAACAGCTCACGATTACGCATCAAAAATTTTCCCGCCACGACGGTATCCGTCACATCCCGCCCGTTGGCCGCGTACACCACGTGGGAGACCGGGTTGTGCGCCGGATGGAAATGAGCCTGGTGGGCATCAAGTACGATCAAGTCTGCCTGTTTCCCCACTTCGATCGTCCCCAGCGTCTCGGACTGGAACACCCCGTCCGCACCATAACGCGTTGCCATTCGCAGCGCTTCTTCCGCAGGTACGGCAACCGGGTCGCAGTTTACTCCTTTGTGCAGAATCGCCGCCAGTTTCAGCTCTTCAAACAGATTCAGGTTGTTGTTGCTTGCCGAGCTGTCCGTCCCCAGGGAGACGCTAATTCCTTTTGCGAGCATTTTTGGCACAGGGGCGACGCCGCTGGCCAGTTTTAAATTGCTGACAACGTTATGGGAAACCCTCACCTTGTATTGTGCCAAAATGTCGATTTCCTCATCCGTCAGGTGAACGGCGTGGGCAACCAGCGTAGGACGTTGGAACACGCCCAGATTTTCCAGGTGAGCGACCGGTCGAACTCCGTAATCCTGTTCATTTTGTTCCACTTCCCAACGGGTTTCCGACATGTGGATGTGGATGGGCAGGGAGAGTTCGTCTGCCTTTTCCACAATCTGGGTGATGAACGCTGGCGAGCAGGTGTATGGAGCGTGTGGCGCCATCATGACGGTGATCCGGCCGTCCGCCTGATTGTGCCATGTCTTGGCAAATTGGACAGCATCCCGCAGCTTTGCCTGACGCTCTTCTTCCGAGCAAAGGCCAATCATTCCACGGCACAAACGGGCACGCATGCCTGTCGATTCCACAGCTTGGGCCACCTGTTCCATATGATCGTACATATCGACGAACGTGGTGGTACCTGTGCGAATCATTTCAATGATCGAGATATAGCTACCCCATTTGACGTGGTCAGCGGTAAACTGTGCTTCCAATGGCCACATTTTTTCTTCCAGCCACTGCTGCAGGGGCAGATCGTCTGCATACCCGCGCAAGAGAGACATCCCCGCGTGTCCGTGAGTGTTGATCAGACCAGGAAGCACATAATTGCCGCTTACATCTATGACTTGATCGTAGCCGGTCACTTCTTCCGGAGTGGGACCGACATAGGTGATTCGATCGTCTTCAAATGCAACCGCTCCGTTCTGAATCACTTCATTCTGATCATTTGCAGTGATGACTGTAGCGTGTGTCAAAATGGTTTTCATGGTTTCGCTCCGTTTCTATGTCAGGTAATAGGCAAGGCTTTGCAAGCTGGACGTGACATCGGCGTAATCGATGCGGACGTCTTTGTCCGTCTTGATGGTAATCGGGGCAAAGTTCAGGATCCCTTCGATTCCGGCATCGATCAGCTGATCCGCCACTGACTGGGCAGCAGATGCCGGCACCGTAATAATCGCGAGACGAATCTGCTTTTCTTTCACCGTTTGTTTCAACTCGTCCATCGGTTGAATGGAGATGCCTGCGATCTGTTTACCCTGCTTGTTCGGATCCGCGTCAAAAATAGCGACAATCCGCATGTTGTCCTGCAAATAAGCGTTGTAGTTGCTGATGGCATGTCCCAAATGGCCTGCTCCTACCAACGCCACATGAATCTCCTGATCCAGTTTCAAAATTTGACGAATTTTTTCAATCAAGTAATGGACGTCGTAGCCAATTCCCTTTTTGCCAAAGTCGCCGAAAGCTGCGAGATCTTTGCGAATTTGTGCAGGATTGACATCGAGTGTTTTTCCCATCTGCTGCGATGAAACCGTCGTCACGCCCACTTGCTGCAGGTGACTCAGGTATCGCAAGTAAATCGGCAGACGGCGTACAACCGCTTCCGAAATCTTTACACTCTTGACCACTATCGGTCTGTCCCCCTTACTTTTTTCCCTTAAGTATACGGTAGTCCTTACCGTTTGAAAGGATGGTAATCGTGCCGTGCTGGCTCGTGATGTACGATTCTGACCACGATTCGCCCAGCCGCTCGATCACTTCTTCCTGACTGTCTTTCATCTGGTCGCGAGGCTTGCCGATCTGGATCACCGCCACCTGCGGGTCAACCTTGGCCAAAAAAGGCTGGGACGAAGCCTGATTGCTGCCTTGATCGGCCACCTTCAGCACTTCCGCCTTCAGCCGGTGGGCTTGCGATTCCAGGAGCCGCTCTTCCGCCCGTACATGGATGGCGCTCGTAAACAAAAAACGGATCTTGTCGTGTCTCAATAGAAACACCAGCGAATTGTCCTGCGGAGATAAAAACAGGTATTCGCTTGGGTGCAGCACGGTTAACACGACGTTGCTGTCCAGTTTGAGCTGATCGCCGGCCGCGACGGGCAGAAGCTTCTTGTCCGCCCTGAGCGGCACTGCGGTTCGTATGGAATCCTGTAGGAGCGCAGGAAACACGATGGTTTCCAGCTTCATGCCTTCCGTGAGAAAAGGAAAGCCGCCTGCCTGCTCCGGTTGGTCATTGGTGATGACCGCGTAGTCAATACGGGTCAGTCTGCGTTCCGCCAAAAGAGCCTGCAAGGTCTTCCAGTCTTCTGCGCTTCCCGAATCGATCAGCATGGTCTTTCCGTTTGGCAGTCGAATCAACGTGCTTTCCCCGTTTGGCAGGGCAAAAAAGGTTACGACTAATCCCGTAAAATCCTGTTCGCTTTCGCTGGCAAAGGGATCCTCCACTTTTACCGCGCCCCTCGAGTGATTGTCAATCGCACAGCCCGCTAAGAGACATGTCAACAGAACGAACAGCCAGGTCCTTGTCGTTTTCCACAGCATTTATTCTATCACCTAAATCCCTACGAGACTATTGCTTCATTTTATGAGTCAGGTGAGGATTGCATGCCGTGTAGAAACGGTTCAATTTGATCCCGCAGCTGGGGCCACGGGCCGGTTTCCGTGCGGTAGGCCGGCAGCGACTGCAAAAAAGCACGTCCGTACCTTGATTCCACAATGCGGGTGTCAAAGACGACGATGACCCCGCGGTCCATGTGATGTCGGATCAGTCGGCCCACCCCCTGCTTGAACTGGATGACCGCCTGAGGGAGTGCCATGGACATAAACGCATTTTTCCCCATCTGTTTTAACCGTTCAGCCCGTCCTTCATAAACCGGATGGTTGGGCGGTGTAAACGGCAGGCGGACGATGACGAGACAGCTGAGCGCCTCGCCCGGAATGTCGACTCCCTCCCAAAAGCTGCTCGTCCCCAGCAGCACGCTGTTCGCTTGCCGCTGGAACAGGCGCACCAGCTTGCTCCTGTTGCCGCTGTCAATGCCGTGCCCAAGCAATTGGTACGGCTCGTTGGCCAACAGCTCCTTCATTCCCTGATACACCTGCCGGAGCATGGAATAAGACGTAAACAGGATCATGGTTCTGCCGCCCGCAGCCCTGACTACGTCCACGCATCCCTGCACGATCGCCTGCAAGTAGCTTTCCTCATTCTCTTTCCCCAACATGGGAAACTGCGAGGGGATTAACAGCAGACCTTGTCGGTCATACTCAAACGGTGACGGCAGCGAAAGCGTCCTTACTCGCTCTTCAGGCAGCTGGGTAAGACCGTATCGTTCCATGATGAAGGCAAAGCTCTGTTTCACCGTCAGGGTGGCGGAGGTGAGAATCAAACTGCGCTTCTCCGCAAACAGCCGTTTGGACAGAGCGTGGGAGACTTCCAGCGGAGCGGCGAACAGGTACACCTGCTTTCGGTGCGTCCGCGCCTCCACTTCCATCCAAAAGACGGATTCCCCGTCGGTTTCCACCAGCAATACGTGCAGGCTGTCAGCCGCCTGCTGCAGATCCTGAATCATACCGGAGAGGTCCGTGCGCAGGCTGCGGAAGGCAAATGGCGGTTTTTCCCCCGCCGGGGTCAGTTTTAACAGCCGTTCCATCTGCTCGCCGTATTCTGCCAGCAATTGGATGAGCTGCTTGCTGGTCTTTACGATCCGTTCGTTGCGGCCGGTAAACGACTCGCGATTGTAGCGAACGGTCTCCCTTCCGACGTCGGTGGTCTCTTCTCCCCGTTTGGCCGCCCAGTGGTACAGCAATTGGGTCCACTGAAGCGCTGCTTCCCTCAGGGTGATGTGTTTTCGCGCGAGCTCACGAAGCGCCTTGTCCGCTTCTTCCCTGCGTTCTGCCTGCCACTCGACCAGCTCCTCTGCAAATTGCTGCAGTGTGCTGTTCGCTTCAACGCTCAGCCGATCGATAAGAAAATGAAGCTGGGTGGTGGAGTAGTGAATCCCCAGGTGCTGGGTGGCGATCTCCTCCAGATGGTGCGCCTCGTCGATCACAGCCACGCTGTATGGCGGGAGAATCCGGCTGTCTGCTTCCAGGTCGCTGATCAAAAGCGCGTGGTTCACAATCAGCAGGTCAGCGTCTTTCGCCCGTTCCTTGGCCTGGAAGTAGTAGCAGCGGCTAAACCAAGGACAATTGCGGTGCAGGCAGGAGCCCGAGTCGCTTTTTACTTGCTGCCAGAACAGCGTCCCTGAAGGGGGCAGGCTCAGTTCTTCCACATCCCCTGTGGTTGTCTGGGTCAGCCATGTCAGCATCTGCCCTTTGACCAGCCGCAACTCCTGACTGCTGCCCTCTTCCGTTTCTTCCAGGCTGTGTTCAAACTTGCGCAGGCAGAGGTAATTTCCCCGGCCTTTTAACGTTGCAGCCGTGAATGAAAAGGGCAGGGATTGCTGCAGCGCGGGAATCTCCTTATGAAACAGCTGCTCCTGCAAATGGATCGTATGGGTGCTGACCACCACCTGTTCACGGTTCCACTTCGACCAGAGGATGCTGGGCAACAGGTAGGCGAGCGACTTGCCTGTTCCCGTGCCCGCCTCGACGAGGAGGTGTGCCCCGTCATGCATCGCATCGTAGATGGCGCGCATCATCGCTTCCTGCGCTTCTCTTCTCTGGTATCCAGGAACAGTGCGGCCCAATGCCGCCTGCTCTCCAATCAATTCTTCCAGTGCAGTCGCGATTTCTTTTCGCTCATACCCGTCCTGCCGAATGATCTGCGGGACGCCCTCTTTGTCCTCCCGCTTGCGCAGCGCCAGTTGCCGGTAGATGTCCCACAAGTCTGATTCGTCCACCGCCCGTGTCCTGTCGGCTTCCGTCAACGCAGAAGCCGACAGTTTTTCCAGTTCCATATAGCGCAGAAGCGCATGAATGTCGGAACGGAAAGAAGAGACCAGAAGCTGCAGCCGCTGGATCGTAACCAGCGGGAGTTGCTGCAAAATCTCCAGCAGGTGAAGAAAAAGCTGCGCCGTTGCCAATGCGTCACTGTCAGCCTGATGAGGGCGGTCGTGTTCAATTTGCAAGTCGTCGGCCAGCTCACCGAGCCGATAGCTGTTCTGCGTCGGCAAAAGGAAGCGAGACAGCTCGACCGTGTCCAGAACATATCCGTCAAACGTATAATAGCCCTGACTCAGCAGGGCTTCTTGAAGAAACTGCAAATCGAATGAAGCGTTGTGGGCGACAAACGTGCGACCGTCCAACATCCGCAAAAACCGGGGGAATACCTCCTCCAGAGTAGGGGCGTCAACCACCATGTCGTCTGTGATGCCCGTCAACTGCGTGATATATGCAGGAATCGCCTGTCCTGGATTGACCAAAGTGGAAAAGCACTCCGTAATCTGTCCGTCATCAATGACGACGGCACCGATCTGGATGATGCTGTCACCATTTCTGGGATGGCTTCCCGTTGTTTCAAAATCGACTACGACGAATCGGTTCAAACTACTGTCACCTCGTACATAAAAACAAAGAACTTACACACGTCCCATCCAATTCGGCAGGCTGTTTAGAAATTCCTGCATGCGGACGGTTATGGATGCAGAACGAACGGCTCCCGCGCTTCAAAAGCCTGGCCGAGCTTGGCGGCGCACAGCTGAAGGTAGAGGGGGATTTCGCGAAATTCATCGCTGTGCTGAAGCGCACGGCGGAAGTACTGCTCCGCCAACCGCCAGTTTTGTTCCGTCACCGCAATTCGGCCCAAGTGGTAGAACCCGAGCGAACGAATATAAGAAGAAGTCTCTTCCGTAAAGTGTTGGGCCATTCGTTTGGCCGTAAGCAGGTCCCCGGTGCGCTCATAGGCTGCAATCAGGCCGGACTGGGCCAGACGATGATCTCGCTCTTTCAACAGAATGAAACGAAAGACGTTGATGGCTTCGTCTGTTCGCCCGTCAAACAGCTTCATCCAGCCAAAGCTAAAGTGAAAGTCGAGGTTGTCCGGTACCAGACTGATGGCCTTCCTCACGAGCGTGAGTGCGCGCTTGGTCCCGGCAATCAGCCACGTGTTCCACGCCAGCCCATGCCATACCCATCCTTCCCTGGGTAAACGCTCTGCCAAAAAATGATAGCAAATCTGCGCCCGGTGATAATTCCCCAGTGACTCATACAGAGAGGCCATCTCCCGGAGGGTTTCCGTATCCAGCTTTCGATTGGGCAGCTGCAGGGAAGCTGGCGGCTCCGGTTCCGCAGTCTCATCGAGAACCTGCAGCAACTTGGCGGCGCGCAGCCAGACCAACTGCGCCTCCCAATCGTTCTCCGCGTGGCGAAGCACCTCTTCGATCTCCTCCAGCGCTTCCTGGGCCTCTCCGTCTTTCAGCAAGCAAAGGGCAAGATTAAATTGCGCATCCCGCTGAGCCGGATGTATTTTCAGGGCCGTTTTGAACGCTTGGGCTGCTTCCAACCACTGCTCTTCCTCAGCGAGAATGCAGCCTATCGCATTGTAGCTGATTCCGACCACCTTTGGCGAGCTGGCCGACATGCTCAGCAGTCGAAATTCCCTCATCGCTGCTTCTTTTTCGTCGCAGAAGAGAAGGCTGTATGCATAATAGAGCCGACCGCTTTCCCAATCGGGAGATTCTTTCAACAGATCGGCAAAACAGAGTTTGGCGTCTTGATACAGACGCAGATGATAGAAGCCTTCCCCTTTTCGAAACATATGATGATACACTCCGAGCTTTTCATCCGATGTAACATTTTCGGGGACTTTCTCCTGTTTCACACTCTGTCCTTCAGCCAGCTTGATTTGCCGGATTACAGCGGAAAGCTTTTCTTCAAACTGCAACCATTGATCAACCACTTGATCGCTGAGTTTCCTCAGTTCAATCAGTTGGTCAGCCAACTGCAGCTTTTCACTTTCCGTCGCTTGCTGCCACTTTTGCTCAACGGTTTCCGCTTTTGACCGCAGGGTTTGAAACCACTCTTCAATCAACACGGGAAAGCCACCCCCTTTCAGGCAGTGAGTAGTCTCATTGTCTCACAAGGCAGGTGGCTCTATTCAACCAAATCTACAGGACGGTCGCGTGCACTTCTTCAGCGATCAGCTGTTTGATCCGGTTTTGTTCCCCCATGATGGCGATTCGCGGCTTGTGTTGTTTCGCCTCTTCGTCCGACATCATGGCATAAGAAATGATAATAACCGTATCGCCGGGCTGCACCAGGCGTGCAGCTGCACCGTTCAGGCAAATCACGCCGCTGCCGCGCTCCCCTTCGATCACATACGTTTCCAAACGGGCTCCGTTATTGTTGTTGACGATCTGCACTTTTTCGTTCGGCAAGATGTCCACAGCTTCCAAAATTTCCTTGTCAATAGTCACGCTGCCGACGTAGTTCAAGTTCGCTTCCGTTACGGTAGCACGGTGGATTTTCGCTTTCATCATGGTGCGAAACATCTTGGTTCCTCCCCCTTGTCTCGATGTTTTATCAACAGGCTTAAACCGTCGTAATCCAGTTATCGATCAATCTGGTTCGGCCAAAACGGACAGCAAGGGCAAAGCAGATGCGTTCTCCTTTTTCTGCGTGTTCGGCCGAAACCAGTTCCGGATATTTCATCACTTCCACGTAATCAATTTCGGCGAGGGGTTCCGCTTTGATCATGGCTGTCATTTGCTCGCGGATTTCCCGTAGCGGCGTACCTGTGGCAAGCAGTGCCTCCGCGAGCTTCAAACTGCGAAACAAAACGACCGCCTGTTTCCGTTCCTCGGGAGTCAGGTACACGTTGCGCGAGCTGAGCGCAAGGCCGTCCGCTTCACGAACGATCGGGCACGGCACGATTTCAACGGGAACGGACAAATCCTCTACCATCCGGCTGATCACGGCCAGCTGCTGCGCGTCTTTTTGTCCGAAGAAGGCGGCGTCCGGCTGCACAATTTGAAACAGCTTCATCACAACAGTCGCCACGCCGTCAAAATGACCGGGACGCGATTTGCCGCAAAGCGGTTCTGATACCTCTGCAACGGAGACGGTGGTTACTACCTTGCGCGGGTACATTTCTTTTACGTCCGGGGTGAACAACAGGTCTACACCAGCGTTTGCAGCCAATTCGCGGTCGCGCTCCAAGTCCCTAGGATAGCGCTCAAAGTCTTCGTTCGGTCCAAACTGCAACGGGTTGACGAAGATGCTCATCACGACGACATCACATGCTGCCCGCGCCGCCTGCACGAGGCTGATGTGACCTTCATGCAGGTATCCCATCGTAGGCACAAAGCCAATCCGCTTGCCCTCTTTTCGCACACGTTGGATGTACTTTCTCACTTCTTCAATCGTGGAAACCTGCAGCAGCTGTGTAGTCACGATTGGGCCACCCCTTCCCCGTACAACTGTTTGATCGTCTCTTCCGATGCATGAAATGCGTGTTCCGGTGCAGGGAACTTTCCGCTTCTCACTTCCTCGACGTACGCGGACATCGCTTCTACGATGGTTTTGCCAATATTGGCGTAGCTTTTCACAAACTTCGGTTTCAACTGCGACGCATAGGCCAGCACGTCGTGGAAGACGAGGACTTGTCCGTCACATTTGACCCCTGCACCAATCCCGATGGTGGGAATCGAAATGCTCTCGGTAATTTTGGCTGCTACCTCTTCCGGAACACATTCCAGCACCACCGCGAACGCCCCCGCTTCCTCCAGCGCCTGCGCCTCTTCGAGCAAGCGCTGTGCAGCGGCGAGATCGCGCCCCTGAACCTTGTAGCCGCCCAATTGATGGACAGACTGAGGGGTCAGCCCGATGTGGCCCATAACGGGAATCCCAGCCTGCGTGCAGCGCTTCACCACCGGCACGACTTCCTTGCCGCCCTCGATTTTAACCGCTTTGGCCAGACCCTCCTGGAGCAGCCGGCCTGCGTTTTTCACACTCTCCTCCACGGTGCCGTGATAGCTTAGAAAAGGCATGTCGGCGACGACAAATGCCCGCTTGGCTCCACGCGTGACCGCTTTGGTGTGGTGGAGCATATCCTCCATCGTGACAGGAACTGTCGAGTCGTAGCCCAATACGACCATCCCCAGCGAATCGCCTACCAGAATGACGTCAACGCCCGCTTCCTCCACCAGCTTTGCGGACGGATAATCGTAGGCAGTCATCATCGCAATCGGTTGACGACTCGCTTTCTTTTTGCGCAAGTCGGCTGTGGTAATCGGTACCATACTGTCAACCATTCTTTCTCTTCCCCCTCTTCACCTATACCCTCCCTGTGAGCCGGGAAACAAAAAACCTTCTCACCGATAAAGGGAGAAGGTTGTCCACGCATGCCAAAAAGCATGCGAAATTTACCAGCAGCGGATTCCTTCTGTCTCGGTCCTCACAGGCTCAGAGCAGATTTGTTGGAAACGGTTCAAGATCATGCAAATCAAACAAGGTACGAGTGCCATTCACTCTGGGCGATATGGCCTCCAATATCGAAGTATAGCAAAGACGCTACGAATTTGCACGGTATTCTACATCGGCGGAGTATACCTTGTGCCGATTTCCGTCGGCATCCTCGACAATCAAGACACCCTCCTCGTCCAGCCCGACAGCTCGTCCTTCCAGTGTGGTGTGAAGGGTTCGAACCGTTACCTGTCGTCCGATGGAATAGGAATAGGTTTCCCACTCACGCTTTGCCCGCTCGAAACCGTGCTGCAAATAATGGTCGTACTCCTCTTCAAACACACGGCAAAAGGTTTGAATAAACGCTGCCCGCCTGATCGGTTCTCCGCTGGCGATGCGCAGCGAAGTGGCCACGTCCTGAAGATCTTCGGGAAAATCGGACTCAACCGAATTGACGTTGATCCCGATCCCGATCACCAGGTAGTTGACCCGATCCGATTCGGCGTTCAGCTCCGTTAAGATCCCGCACACCTTTTTGTCCTCGATAAAAATATCGTTGGGCCATTTGATCAGAACCGGAACATCTGCCGTCTTCCGGATGGTTTTGGCCACGGTTACGGCGGTAAGCAGTGTCATTTGCGGCGTTTTGGGCAAAGGGATGGCAGGGCGAATAATCAAACTCATCCAAATCCCCGTACCCTTTGGCGAATGCCATGCTCGACCCAGACGCCCCTTTCCGCCTATCTGTTGTTCAGCCAGCACGATTGTGCCTTCGGGAGCACCTTTGCTGGCCGCTTCATGGGCCAACAGCTGGGTAGAGACCACCGTATCGTGCGCGTAAATCGTCTGACCGATCCTGCGCGTGTCCAGACCGGCGAGAATTTCCTCCTCAGCAATTCGGTCGGGAGCGGCCACAAGCCGATATCCTGATTTTCGGACAGCCTCGAATACATACCCTTCCTGGCGCAGTTCCTCGATGTGCTTCCAAACGGCGGTGCGTGAACACTGGCAGGTATGGCTCAGTTCCTCGCCGGATATGAAACGGCCCGGATTGGCTTGGAACGCTTTAAGTATTTCTTGCTTGATGTTCATAACGAACGACCTCTTTCCTTGCCGCCTCTACCAACGCTTCCGGTGTGTTGGGCAATTGGTGCAGGGCGGTCTGCTCCAACAGGTACATCAATACGTGCTGGATCCATTCTCCCGCTTTTTTCTGCAGAGCGATCTGCAAATCCTTGCCGTTGACTGCCAGCTCCTTGACGGTTTTCACCGGCATGGCTTCGTATACGGCTATGAGCGAGACGGAGGATTGGCGGTCACGGTTCTTCCACCAGCACGCCTGCAGCAGGTTATCCACCTCCATGCAGACAGACCACCCATAATGAAGCAGGTTGCGGCTCCAGTCAATCGGATGGGGGTGATCCCACTGGGGGGACAGCTCCGCCATCAATTCGACAAACCGGCTGATCTCTTCCGTCTCCCGTTTGGACATGCGCAGCAACTGGCATACCGCTCGCGCCTGTTCTTTGGAAAAAGCAGCTGCATAACAAAGCAACGCCCACTTTTGGGAAAGGGTCCCAAGATGTACCAGCCTCCACACGTGCGGTCGCGCTGTCTCAAACAGACGATCCAGCAGGGGAAAGCAACCCAATAGCCTGGTGTCCACCACGATGTCACAGCCTCGCTCCGGAGTCGCGCTGTCAATCAGTTTGTTCAACTCGTCACGGACTCTTTCAACCGCGATACGGTCTAACAGCGTCGCGGTTACCGTCATGGCCTGCAGGGTATCGGACTCGATGTCGAAATGAAGCTGTGCGGCAAAGCGCGCAGCCCTTAAAAGGCGCAAAGCATCCTCACGAAATCGCTTTGCGGGAACACCAACCGCTCGAATTAAACGATTGTTTAAATCTTCTTGTCCGTGAAACGGATCCGCCAATTGATCACGGCTGTCCATGGCCATTGCGTTAATGGTAAAATCACGACGCTCCAAATCCGTGACCAAATCGGAAACGAACTGCACGTTAGAAGGTCGACGGAAATCCTCATATTCCCCTTCGGTTCGGAATGTCGTCACTTCAAACAAAAAGGAGCCAATCTTCACGGATACTGTACCGTGCTGCAGTCCCGTGGGAACATGTTCAGGGAACAGCCGCATCACGTCGCCGGGATGGGCATTTGTACATATATCTATATCGTGAACCGGTCTTCCCAGCAGCCAATCCCGCACGCATCCGCCCACATAATACGCTTCAAAGCCGTGTTTTTCCAGCGTTTGAAGCACTTGCAACGCATGTTCCTTTAGCACCTGTTCCCACTCCCTGTCTGTACCCACGCCGAAACGGAAGGAGGCGCAACTCAGTGAAAACCTTGTTCGGCATGATTATTTTTATCTCCAAACTCCTCCAGCTCACGTCGAAGTTCAAAAGTTAAACGGGTTGGGAGGTGCGCTCCGCTTCCCTGCCGAGCAGCTTTTTATACAGGTTTTCATACTGCGAGGCAATTTTGTCGTGGCAAAATGTGTTGCTGGAGCGTTCAATGCTGTTTTTCGAAAATTGATCGTACAGCGCTTTATCCTGCAGCAGGCTGAGAGTACGCTTTGCCATGGTTTCGACATCACCGATCTGGCAGAGGTAACCGCACACTCCGTCCAGCACAACTTCCGGCAGGCCCCCGGCGACGGTTGTTACGACCGGCACACCGCATGCCATCGCTTCCAGCGCGACCAGACCGAAGCTTTCCTTTTCAGAAGGGAGCAGCATCACGTCTGCCATGGAGATCACCTCTGCCACATCCTCCTGCTTGCCGAGGAAGTACACTTCCTGATCCAGGCCGTATGCTAAGATCATTTTGCGGATCTCACACAGATCAGGTCCTTCCCCGATCAGCATGAGCTTTGCCGGTATCTGACGGCGAACGAGCCGGAATACTTCCACCACGTCGGGAACACGCTTTACCGGACGGAAGTTTGAAATATGCATCAGGATTTTTTCACCGTTGGGGGCAAACACCTTTTTCAGTTCCTGTACGTCTTTGCGGAAATATCGGCGTTTGTCGACGAAATTGTAGACAGGAATGATTTCTTTGTTAACGTGCAGCAGATCTTTGGTTTGGCGAATCAAGTCATTGGACACCGCCGTCACGAGATCACTCTGCTCGATGCCAAAACGAATCATGTCGCTCAAACTGGAGTCGTAGCCAAGCACGGTAATATCGGTGCCGTGCAATGTGGTGACAATCTTCAAGCGATCGCCCACCATTTGTTTTGCCAGATACGCGCAGAGTGCATGCGGAACCGCATAGTGCACGTGGAGCAGATCCAGGTTTTCATTCCGCGCCACCTGGGCCATTCGATTGGCCAATGTGAGATCGTACGGCGGATATTTGAACACGTCATAGTGATTTACTTCCACTTCATGATAAAAAATGTTCGGGTGAAACTTTCCCAGTCGAAAGGGCATGCTGGAGGTGATAAAGTGCACGTTGTGTCCCCGCTCCGCCAGCAATTTCCCCAGCTCGGTGGCGACAACTCCTGAACCGCCCAACGATGGATAACAGGTAATTCCGATATTCATCTGGGTACCCTCTCCTTTTCTTTGTGGAGGAAAGCTAACGTTTATAAGCTGGCCAATACATACGGGGCGGCGCTGACGAACCCTTCTGCATAGGTTACCCCCGCTTGCTGACCAAGCAGGCGCTCTCGATATTCCACCATTTCGAGGTAACCGTTGTTTAACGGAGTCGTTACACTGCCTTCCTCCCGCTCAAACTGGCTGCGGTAACAGCGCAACACCGCCAGTTTCTCATGGTAGACTCCACTTACATCCACCATAACCGTGGGGGTTACCGTCGTATTAATAAAGTAATAAAGCAGCTGGCTCGGGCGATATGCCGGATGAGCCTCATATCCGGCGTACTTGTGAATGCCTGCGGAAAATACCGCTTCCCGGACAATTCGGCTGACAATCTCATGGTCGGGGTGCCGGTCCTGCCAATACGGAGCGAGGATAACGCGAGGCCGTGTCTTTCGAATGAGGTCGACGGTGCGGCGAATCGCCTCCTCACGAACCGTTTCCAACCCGCGATCTGGCAGCCCGAAGTTATAACGAGCCGTGACGCCAATCAGTTCGTCCGCGGCTGATGCTTCCTCTTGCCTTCTTTCTACAGTGCCATTCGAAGACAGCTCTGCGTACGTCATATCCAAAATCCCTACGCGCCGCCCATGTTTGACGGCAAGCAACAGACTGCCGGCAGCACCGATTTCCACATCGTCCGGGTGTGCGCCGATTGCCAGGATGTCAAGTTCGCTCATTCTCCCTGCTCCTCATGAACAATGTCCCGCCAGGCAATCTCATCACGGGAAAGAGCCTTCAACAGAATTTCCGCCGTTCCTAAATTGGTGGCAAACGGAATTTTGTGCACGTCGCACAGCCGCAAGAGCGCAATGAT